>NZ_JBHXTO010000003.1:0-179008 GCF_042677425.1 Streptomyces sp. NPDC127119
TATTTTAAAAACTACACAAAAACTATATCTCGCTTCGCCACCTCACACCAACCCCCCCCACCCCCACGTCCGGCGCGGTTACGGCATCGGCACCGCCCCCTCGTCGCCACTTCGCGCGCTGCCGCAGGAACCGGCGGCGGGCACATCACCGGCCGCCTCGACCGTGTCGGGCTCGTCCGCCAGGCCGGCCTGGTCCACCAGACCAGCCAAGTCGGGCAGGTCAGCAGGGTCGGACAGGTCGATCAGGTCGATCAGGTCGATCAGTTCGGTGAGGTCGGCCGTTTCGCCTGCCGCGCCCGCCGCGCCCGTCTCCGGCAGTCCCGCGAGCGCCGCAGCCACCGGCGGGTTCCCTCGCAGCAGCGGCCGAGGGTTCACCGTGGCACCGGAGCTGTTGCGCCCCTTGCGTACCTCGAAGTGGAGGTGCGGGCCGGAGGAGTTGCCGGTGTTCCCGGAGAGGCCGATCTGCTGGCCCGCCGCGACCCGGGCCCCCAGCGGGGCCTGGCGCTTGTAGAGGTGCGCATAGACGGTGAACGTCTTGTCGGCGTGGGCGACGACGATGAAGCGACCGTAGGAATAGGTGAGATCCACGGACTTCACCACGGTGCCGGCCGCCGAGGCGAGGATCGGGGTGCCGTGCGGGGTGCGGTAGTCGATCCCCGTGTGGTGTCGGCGGTAGTCGGTGCCGGTGAAACCCCGGACGATTCCGTAGGCGCCCCGGAAGGGCAGGTACAGCGTGGGCATGGTGGCCTCCGGCCGGTAGGAGCGCTCCTGTGGTGGCGAGCGCGGTGGGTGCTTCGTGATCCACGGTGCTGCGCCCGCTGTCCCGGGCGCCTGAGTCCGGTGTCCCGTTGCCGCCCGGCGCCCGGTCCCGGTCGTGCGCGCCCCTCACGCTCCCGCAACCACCGTGAGGGTGGATTACCGGTAGCTGTGCGTAGGCATGACTACGGAGTGTCATCAAAAACTCCGGGCGGCCCACCCGCCCCGCCGAACGAGGACGTCCGGCCGACCCCTACGCCACTACTGCCTGCCCTGCTGCCGCCGCCCCTGGCGCTCTCCGGGCGTGGCCCACGCGTCGACCGCTGTGTGCTCGGCATCTGCGTCACGCTCGTCGCCGCCACGCTCGTGCTGATCGCGACGACGGGCGACCTCGGCCAGTTCGCCCACAAAGAGTGGAGGGTCGGCCGCAATCTCGCCCTGGCCTGCTGCTTCCTCGCCGCCGGCCATGTGGTGCTGCGTCGTTCGGACCGGCTCGCTTCCCTGGCGCGGTGCCTGTTGGCGGTCTCCGCGGCCACGGGGTTGTTCACGGTCGCGGTGATGCTGCAGCGGACGTCTCCAGGGCTTGGGGGACTCGACGGGGTGGGCGGGCACCTCCACATCGGCTGGCAGCGGCTGATCATGGGGATGGCCGTCCTCGGTCTGCACGGAACTCTCGCCGTCCTGCCCCTGTGGTTCCCGGACGGCCTCAGGCCCGCGCGCGGCTGGCTCGTCGCCGTGGCCGCGATGGCAGGCGTGTACGCGGTCTACCTCGCTCCCATCGCCTGGTACGGGCTGCGTTCGCGGGACCCGGCGTGGCCCAACCAGGACGTGGCACGTCATCTGCCGTGGTGGGAGGCGATGACCGAGCCGGTGATCTGGATGCCGCGGCTCTTCGCGGTCGCCGTGCTGGCCTCCCTGGGGTGGCGGATGTGGCGGGCTGGAGGGCTGGTCCGTCGCCAACTCGCGGTCATGACCGTCTGCTACGGCGTCTACTGGGGCGTCCAGATCGCCGACAAGGTCCAGGAGTTCGGCCAGGGCGGCAACCCGCCCCACTGGATGTACCTGCTGATGCTCGGCCCGGCCTCCGCCGCGCTCGCTCTCGGCACCGTGACTGCCGTCGTACCGCACGACCTGACCGGACTCGACCGTGTCCTGCGCCCCGCGCTCGTCGCCCTCGCGCTGTTCCTGGGGCTCTTCTACTGCTACCGCGGGCTCTACGAGATCCTGTCGACCCTGCCCGGCAGATCCCCGGTCACCGATGCCGCACTGGCCTCTGCCCTCGCGGTCCTCGCCCTGCGCCCCGCGGCCACCCTCCTGCTGCGCATCGTGGACCTGCTCTTCTACGGCCGCCGCGCGAAACCGTACGAGATGCTGCACGCCCTCTCCGACGGCCTGGCACGACGCATGCCCGCCGACGAGGTCGCCCGGACGGTGTGCGACACCGTCGTGACCCGGCTGGGCATGCCGGGTGCCGTCCTGTGGGCCCACACCCGGCACGGAAACCAGGAACTGGCGCGCGCGGGTGTGTCCTTCGAGCCGGACGACGCCGGCCCGCACCACGTCGTCGACCTGTCCCACCAGGGCGACACCGTGGGTCGGCTCGGGGTGTTGCTGCGGCCGGGGCAGCGTCGCCTCGACACCCATGACGCGGCCGTACTCGACGTGGTGGGCGGCCAGTTGGCGCCCCTGGTCCAGGGCCTCGGTCTGCGCGAGGAACTGCGCGCCAGCCGAGAGCGTGTGGTCGCCTCCCGGGAGGAGGAGCGCCGCAGGATCCGCCGTGATCTGCACGACGGGCTCGGGCCCACCCTGGCCGGCGTACGGCTCCGGCTGGAGACCGCGGCCGAGCAGGTCGGTTCGGCGGACGAAAGGCAGATCCGGGACCTGTTGCGGGACGCGGGCGCCGACACCCTGCACAGCATCACGGAGGTGCGGCGGCTCGTGGACGGGCTCAGGCCACCGGATCTGGACGAACACGGACTGCCGGAAGCACTGCGCCGGTTGACGGAGCGGGCCGCGCACCCCGGACTGCGCGTCGAGGCCCGTATCGCGGACATGGTGCCGGGGCTCGCGGCGGCCTGCGAGGTCGCCGCCTACCGCATCGCCGCGGAGGCGCTGACGAACGTCGTCAAGCATGCCCAGGCGTCCACCGCCGTACTGAGCCTGGAGGTGGATGACCAACACCTGGTCCTGAAGGTCGTGGACGACGGAATCGGAATCGCCGGAATCGGAATCGTCGGGATCGGAGTCGGAGACGGGAACGGTGGACGGACCGGCGGTGTCGGCCTCGGGTCCATGGCCGAGCGGGCCGAGGAGATCGGTGGTGCGCTGACGACCGGTGCCCGCGACGACGGCGTGCGGGGCACCCGGGTGCACGCCCGACTGCCCCGCACCTTGGACTGATGGGTGGTACGACGATGACCCTGCGCGTCGTGCTCTGTGACGACCACCCGATCTTTCTGGACGGCATCACCGCGGCCCTGTCCGCCACTGACGACATCGAAGTGGTCGCCACGGCCGCCACCGGTGAGGAGGGGATCCGCCTCGCCACCGAACTCCGGCCCGATCTCGTGGTGATGGACCTCGGGCTGCCCGACATGAGCGGCCTCGACGCCATCCGCCGACTGCCCGGCGTACCGGTCCTGGTGCTGTCCATGTCCGAGGACGACCCGACCGTCCTGGCGGCTCTCAAAGCCGGCGCCCGGGGCTATCTGGTCAAACTGGCGGGCCGTTCGGAGATCCTGTACGCCGTCCGGACGGTGGCCGTGGGCGGTGCCGTGTTCAGCGGAAGCGTCGCCGATCGGCTGACGGCCTTCCTCACCCGGCCCGCGGGACCGGCCGCCCCCTGCGCCTTCCCCGAACTGACCGACCGCGAGCGGGAAATCCTGGATCTGCTGGCCCGGGGCCACAACAACCAACGGATCGCGCGGAGCCTGTTCCTCGCGGAGAAGACGGTCCGCAACCACGTCTCGCACATCTTCACCAAGCTCAGCGTCCGCGACCGGGCCGAGGCGGTGGCCCGTGCGCGGAACGCCGGGCTGGGCGAGGAGCCGGGACGAAGACAGGCACAGGAGTGAGGCCGCCCCTCATGCAGGCCGACCTTCAAGCAGGCGGCCTCTCAGACGGGCCGACCCTCAAGCGAGCCGACCCTCGTAGTGGCGTGCTGGGCGACGCGCCGAGCGACAGCGTTTGCGGTTGACTTCGATAGATCCCCGTCCGGCGCATCCATGGACCGCCGGCTCACGGAACCACACGTGTGAGAGGGGGGCGCAGCCTGCCTCGTGATCGGGAGTGAGACGTGGAGATCAACGGCGCGCGGGTGCTGGTGGCCGGAGCCACCGGTGTCCTCGGCGGCGCGCTCACGGCGGAGCTCGTCCGCCGCGGTGCGCGCCCGGTGCTCGCAGGACGGGACCGAGCCCGCCTCGCCCGCGCTGCCGAGGTCTGCCAGGGCGCTCCCACCGTCCTGTTCGACGCGTACGCGCCCGATTCCTGCGCCGACGCCGTGGCCTGTGCCGCGGACGCCCTGGGCGGGCTGGACGCCGTGGTGACGGTCTTCGGGACGGTCGCCTTCGGCGGGGCGGCGGTGGTCGGTGACGAGGTCGCCGAGCATGTGATGGCGGTCAACGTCCTCGCACCCGCGGCCTTCTTCCGTGCCGCGCTCGCCACCATGGAACCCGGCTCCACGATCGTCGCGTTCACGGGTGTGGTCGCGGAACGCCCGCAGGCGGGAATGGCCGACTACAGCGCTTCGAAGGCCGCGCTGAGTGCCTGGCTCGGTGCCGTGCGCCGCGAGGCACGTACCGCGGGCATCCGGGTCCTGGAGGTCAGGCCCGGACACCTGGACACCGGCTTCGCCGACCGTGCCGTCGTGGGCACGGCCCCGCCGCTGCCCGCGGGAGGCGATCCGCGTGACGTCGTCGGAGCTGTCGTGGAGGCGATGGCGGCGGACGCCGAGCTGCTGCGCACGGCGCCCGACGGCACACCGGTCGTCGAACGGCGTGCCCGGTGACCCGGCGTTCCCACGCTCCGGACGAGGTGTCCGACGTGATCATCGTGGGCGGCGGCGCGTCCGGACTCAGCCTCGCGCAGCGCCTGGTGGCCACCGAGTCCATGACCGTGACCCTGGTGGAAGCACCGGACGGACCGCTGCGAGCGCCTGAACGGACCTGGTGCTACTGGGACGCGGGCAGCGGCGAACTCGACGAAGCGGTCGACGCGTCCTGGTCGCGGCTTCGCATCCATGACGCCGACGGCGGCGTCATCACCGTGGATCCCGCCCCGCTGCGCTACCGCATGCTCCGCTCCTCGGCCTTCGAGCAATGGGCGTACTCCAGGATCGCCCGGTCGCCCGGCGCACGCATCGTGCGCGCGACCGCGGACACGGTGCGCGACACACCTGGGGGAGCGGCCGTCGACTGCACGGCGCCCGACGGCCGCGCACTGACACTCCAGGCCCGCCATGTGTTCGACTCCCGCCCCCTTGCGGCCCTGCCACCGGCCCGGACACAACTGCTTCAGCACTTCCGCGGCTGGTTCGTGCGCACGGACACGGACCGGTTCGATCCGGTGGTCGCGGACCTGATGGACTTCCGGGTGCCACAGCCGCGCCACGGCCTCGCCTTCGGATACGTACTGCCGCTCGCGCCGGATCGTGCGCTCGTCGAGTACACCGAGTTCTCCCGGACCCCGCTGACCCGTGCGGCGTACGAGTCGGCGTTGGGACATTACAGCCGGGAGATCCTCAAACTCGGTGGGTTCTCCGTCGAGAGGGCGGAGCAGGGTGTGATCCCGATGACCGACGCGCGCTTCCCCCGCCGGATCGGCGCAGCCGTCTCCCGGATCGGGACAGCCGGCGGCGCCACCCGCCCGGCGACCGGCTACACCTTCGCCGCGGTGCAGCGCCAGAGCCGGGCCATCGCCGCCGCCCTGCGGGGGGACGGCCGTGCGGTCGCGCCCCGACCCCATGCGCGGCGTGTGCTGGCCATGGACGCGATCCTGCTGCGGGCCCTGGACACCGGGCGGATCGACGGACCCGGCTTCTTCACCGGCCTTTTCCGCGACGTCCCGCCGGAGCGGCTGCTGCGTTTTCTGGACGGGCGCACCTCACCCTGGGAGGAGTGGGGCATCGGCCTGCGCACCCCCGTGGGTCCCATGCTGCGGACCGCCGTCGAACTCCCTTTCCTGCGGCGCCGTACCCACCCAGCCCCACGTATCGGAGAGAGCCACCGATGACCCTGCTGCGTGACCACGACCTGGCACTCGCCTTCGACCACGCCTCGCACCGCTACGACCGCCTCACGGGCCTCAACCCGGGATACCGCACCGACCTCCTGCGTTCGGCGCGTCGGCTTCGGCTGCCCCGGGCCGGCGCCGGTCTGCACGTGCTCGACCTCGGATGCGGCACGGGTGCCTCCACCCGGGCCCTGCTGAGGGCCGCGCCCCGCGCCCGGATCACGGCCGTCGACGCGTCGTCCGGCATGCTGGCTCGCGCACGGTCCAAACCATGGCCCGACCGCGTGCGCTTCCAGCACATGACGGCCGAAGCACTGGCCGCAGCCGACGAGGGGCCGTACGACGCGGTGTTCGCCGCCTACCTGCTCCGCAACGTCACGGACGCGGACGACGTACTCAAGACCGTTCGGGGTCTGCTGCGCCCGGGCGGGCGGCTCGCCGTCCACGAGTACAGCCTCAGCGGTGCCGCCGTCCACCGGGCCGTGTGGACGGCCGTCTGCCGAGGCGTGATCATCCCGGCGGGGACGGTCAGCGGTGACCGCGTCCTGTACCGCCATCTGTGGCGGAGCGTTCTGGACTTCGACACGGTTCCCGACTTCAGCGACCGTCTGCGGAGCACCGGATTCTCGGCCGTGCGCGCCTTGCCCGTCGCCGGGTGGCAGACCGGGATCGTGCACACCTTTCTTGCCCGCGAGGGCTCGGCGACCACGGCGGAGTACGCACGGTGAACGACGCACGACATGCCGCTCGGCGAGGCCGGGACCGCAAGGCCGAGGTCGTGATGCCCGCGCCCGGCCTGAAGCGCTTCGCCTCCGCCGACAGCCCGAGTGTCGCCGTGATCGGCGGGGGCATCGCGGGCCTCGCCGCGGCCACCCTTCTGGCCGAACGAGGGGCCCGCGTGACCCTCTACGAACGGGAGGAGTCGCTCGGCGGCCGACTCGCGGGCTGGCGCACCCGTCTGGCCGACGGCGGGGAGGCCACCATGAGCCGGGGCTTCCACGCCTTCTTCCGCCAGTACTACAACCTCCGTGGCCTGCTGCGGCGCACGGACCCGGCCCTCGACCGTCTCCGGCCGCTGCCCGACTATCCACTGCAGCACAGCGGCGGGCTGACCGACAGCTTCGCCCGCGTACCGCGCACACCGCCGTTCAGCGCCCTCGGGTTCGTCGCCCTGAGCCCCACGTTCGGCTGGCGCGACCTCACCGCGATGGACGCCAGGGCCGCACTGCCACTCCTCGACGTCCGCGTACCCGAGGTCTACGAACGATTCGACTCGGTCAGCGCGACCCACTTCCTCGAAAGCGTCCGCTTCCCCGAAGCCGCGCACCATCTCGCGTTCGAGGTGTTCTCCCGCAGCTTCTTCGCGGACCCACGTGAACTGTCCGCCGCGGAGCTCCTGCTGATGTTCCACATCTACTTCCTCGGTTCGTCCGAGGGACTGCTCTTCGACGTACCGACCGACCCCTTTCCCCAGGCGCTGTGGGACCCGCTCGGTGCCTACCTCCAGCGCCTCGGGACGCACATCCGCACCGGCACACCGGTGCGCGCCGTCCAGCCACGCGACGGAGACGGCGGGGGAGTGGACGTACGGACGGACAACGCCGTGGACCGTCATGAGGCGGCGGTTCTCGCCCTCGACTCCGGCGCACTGCGGGGTCTTGTCGCGGCGTCCCCCGGTCTGGGCACGGCCGCCTGGCGCGATGACGTCGCCGGCCTGCGCACCGCTCCTCGGTTTCTCGTCTCGCGGCTCTGGCTCGACCGCCCGGTCCGCGCCGACCGCGCCGCGTTCCTCGGCACCAGCGGCTACGACGGCCTCGACAACATCAGCGTCCTGGACCGCTACGAGGACGAGGCGGCCCGGTGGGCGTCGCGTACGGCAGGCGCGGTGGTGGAACTGCACGCGTACGCCGTTCCGGAGGACGCGCAGCCCGACGCCGTACAGGCCCGCCTCGTCGACCGTCTGCACCAGATCTATCCGGAGACGCGCGAGGCGCGGATCGTGGACGCCCGGCACGAGTGGCGCTCCGACTGCCCGCTCTTCCCGGTCGGTTCCTACGCCCGGCGGCCCACGGTGACCACTCCGCACCCGCAGGTCGTGCTCGCCGGTGACGCGATCCGGTGCGACCTGCCCGTGGCCCTCATGGAACGCGCCGCCACGACCGGCTTCCTGGCGGCCAACGCCCTGCTGGCCGGGTGGGGAGTCCAGGGCCAGGTGCTGTGGACGGTGCCTCGGGCAGGCCGTTCGCCCGTGCTGCGGGCGCTCGGCACGGTCGGGAGCCGCTGAGCCGAGCTCCTCGAAGAGACGCCGAAGACGCCGACGACGTCGGAGATGTCGAAGACGCCGGTGCGGAAAGCGGTGTCAGCGCAGGACCGGCCCCTGTCCGTCGAGCCCCCGTCCGTCGCGCCGACACCCCTGCGCTCAGCCCGGAAAGCGGCCCGTGCTGCGCAACGTCCAGCGCCGCTCCGCGTAGGCCAGGTCGTCGCGCCACAACCGGCCGGCCGTCCGGCGCATCAACGGGCGGAGCGCGGGCGCGGCAGCCCGTGCCAGGGCGAAACCCCGCCGGTCCGAGGCCGCCACGACCGCTTCGATCACGGCGGTCCGCGGCTGCTCCTCGGCCTCGCCGGTCAGCGGCGTGGCGTGGGTCTCGACCACGGACGTGGTCCCCTCGCCCTCGGTGATGCGCATCACCACGGTACGAGGTGCGGGCGCCGTGAACTCCGCCCGCACCGGCACCACCAGACGGTCCGTCAGACGGAAGGAGACCTCGACGACGAACGCGTCGTCCGTCTCGTCGAGCGGCGGGCGGGTCACCGTCAGGTCGACGAACGAGTAGGGGTGGAACCACGAACCGTGCCACGGGTCCAGCCGGTTGGCGACCACGTCCTGTGGCTCGCACCGGCCGACGGCCATGAAGACGGCGTCCACTCCGCTGCCCGTCGTCGGCCGCTCCGGTACCACGGGCCGCTCGGACGGCTCCTCGCCGCCGACCGAGTCCAGCCGGACCCATACGAGGACACCGTCGTCGTGCGCGGGAAACGGATCCCAGCCGGCGAACGACCCCCCGTCCAGGGCCAGTCCGTGCCAATGACACACCAGCGTGCCGCACACGACCCGGCTGTCGCGCAGCGGGGCGCCGAGGTGCGGGCAGGCGCCCGGGCCGGCCCGGAGTTCGCCCGTGTCCGTTCGCCACAGCACGACTTCGACGCCGCCGACCGTTCTGCCGTAGGGGCGCTCGCCGACGCGTACGTCCCGCGAGGCACCCACGACGAACCAGTTCCCGGACGGACGCGCGGACGCCCGTTTGAGCGCGTCGGAGATGACCGCCGGACGTGCCTCCTGCCAGGTCGGCGGCTGTGCCGCCCAGTTCGACCGGTGTCGGCGCCGCAACGGAGGCGTCCAACGGCTTCGGTTCGTCCGTTCACTCACCGCACGGGTCCCTTCCGCCGCAGGGCCGTGACGCCCGCCGTCGATCTTCGACGCGAGGCACGTGCGCCCCAACGCGCCCTCGCGATGCCGGCGATCCCCGCGGCGGCGGTCGCCGCACGGCGCCCGCGCGACACGACCGCGCGGCGGTGCAGCACGGTGTAGTCCTGGTCCGCGATCGCGTCGAGAATGCCACCGTAGAGAGTGAACGCGGTGCGGATGCAGGGCCGCGTCCGCGGATCCAGCATGGCGATGCCCGGTTCCGCTGCCCGGTAGACCTTCCTGGTCATGTCCTCCGCGGCGACGAGCGCACCGCGAATCCTCGCGTCGGCACGCCCCGTGCGGCGGCTCCACTCCAGCAGCGAACGGTCCACGCCGTGGGCCGCGAGCAGGTCCGCGGGCAGATAGACGCGGCCCCGGTCCAGGTCCTCGCCGACATCCCGCAGGAAGTTGGTGAGCTGGAAGGCCACGCCCAGGTCGGCGGCGTGCGGTGCCGCTTCCTCGCGCGAGGTGACCGTGCCCAGCACAGGCAGCATCTGCAGCCCGATCACCGCGGCCGAGCCGTGCATGTAGGCGCGCAGGTCGGCGTAGGTCGGATAGTCGGTGATGTGCAGGTCGCTGCGCATCGAGGCCAGGAAGTCGGCGAACAGCGTGTGCTCGATGTCGTACCGGCTGGCGGTGTCGGCCACGGCCCGGACGACCGGCTCGTCCCCGGCCCCGGCACGCGCCCCATCTCCCGGATGTGCCCCGGCCCCTGTACGCGCCTCGGCTCCTGTACGTGCCTCGGCTCCGGTACGCAGCCCGTGCGTGAGGTCGCTCTCCAGGCGCCGCAGCTTCCGGTCGCGCTCGTCGGGAGTCAGGTGTCGGTCGAGGTCGTCCACGATGTCGTCCGCCCAGCGGGCGAAACCGTACAGCGCGTGGACCGCGGAGCGGCGTTCCACCGGGAGCAGGCGGGTGGCCAGGAAGTAGGTCCGGCCGTGACGGGCGTTGAGTTGCCTGCAGTGGGTGTAGGCCAGGCGCAGGGCGGGATCGGTGATGTCTGCGGCGTCCAGCTCACGACGGGTCATGAGCGACCTTCCTCGGTGGGGACCGCGGCGGAACGTGCCGCGCGCGGTACGGGACGGATGCGCGGGCCACTGCCTCGTACGCCGCCTGAGAGACCTCCCGTGACGCGGGCGGCGGCGAGCTTTCCGCTGATGAGCACCGTCGGCACACCGACGCCGGGTGTGGTGCCGCAGCCGGCCAGCACGACGTTCTCCAGGCCGCGCACCAGGTTGCGCGGGCGGAACGGTCCTGTCTGGGCGAAGGTGTGGGACACCGAGAACGGGCTGCCCGCCGCGTGCCCCTGCGCCGTCCAGTCAAGCGGCGTCACCAGCAGTTCCTCCTGCACGCTGTCCGCGAATCCGTGCAGGCCCCGGCGTTCCAGTTCGGCGACCAGGCTGTCGCGGTAGCGCGGGCCGAGGTCCCGCCAGGCCTCGGCGGAGGGGCCGAGGTCGGTGTTCGGGCACGGGGCCAGCACGTAGTGCAGGTGCTGGCCCGGCGGGGCAAGGGAGGAGTCGTGTGCCGTCGGGCGGGTGATCAGCAGGGACGGGTCGCTCATCAGCTTCCCCGACCGGGTCAGCTCCTCGAAGGTGCCCTCCCAGGCCGCGCCGAACGAGAGGGTGTGATGGGCGAGACCGGGCCACGTACGGTCGGTCCCCGCGTGCAGCACCACGGCCGACGGCGAGTGCCGCAGCCTCACCGGGCGGCGGGGCGTCCGTCCGACGAGCCGGTGCGCCGTGGACAGTTCGCAGGTCAGCACCACCGCGTCGCAGGGGATCCGATCGCCCGAGGCGACATGGACGGCACGCACCCGGCCGCCGCTCCGTTCGAGCGAGGTCACGTCGGTCGACCAGCGGAAGTCGGCGCCCGCGCCGGCCGCTGCGTTCGCCATGCCCCGGGGCAGCGCGTGCATGCCGTTCTTCGGGAACCAGACACCGGCCACCGTGTCCATGTAGGCGATCACCGCGTACGCCGCGAGGGCCCTGGCCGGGGCCACTCCGGCGTACAGGGCCTGGAAGGAGAAGATGCGGCGCAGCCGTGGGTCGGAGAGGAAGCGGCCGATACGGCGGTCCAGCCGCCCGAAGCCGCCCAGCGCCGCCAGCCGGGCCAGGTCCGGGTGGAGGAGCTGGAAGGGGGAGTCGAAGTTGGTGTCGATGAAACGCCGCATCTGCGCCCGGTACAGCCGCTCCAGCCAGGCCCGCAGTTCGCGGTAGCCCGCTGCCTCGGCCGGCCCGGCGAACCGCCGCACCTCCGCCTCCATGGCCTCGCCGTCCGTGTGCACGTCGAGTGAGGTCCCGTCCGCGAAGGCCGCCCGGTAGGCCGGGTGCAGGGCCGTCAGCTCGACGTGCTGGGCGAGGCTGTCACCGACGGCGGCGAACGCCTCGTCGGCCAGGTGCGGCATGGTCAGCACGGTGGGACCGGTGTCCACCTCGAAGCCGCCCATGCGTACGTGACCGGCTCGGCCGCCCGGTCCTGCGTTCCGTTCGACGACGGTCACCCGACGGCCGGAACCCAGCAGGTGCAGCGCACACGCGAGGCCGGACAGCCCGGCACCCACCACGACGACATGGTCCGTGCGCCCCGGTACGGTTTTCACGCCGCCTCCCCGGTGTGTCCCAGTGCGACGCCCGAAGCGCGCTCGACCAACATGGTGAACTCCCGCCGTACGACGGGGTCGGGAGTCGCCCCCGCGAAGTGCCGCACGCTCGTCGCCGCCAACTCCGAGATCTTGGACTCCACGACGTCCCTGGCACCGGTCCGCTCCAGCGCGGCTCGCATCCGGTTCACCGCGTCGTCCGACCGGATGCCGACGTCGTCGGTTACGGGGCCGAGGGCGTCGCCCGCCTCCTCGTCACCGGCGGCGTCGGCGAGCCACAGGCCGACCGCGAGGAGGTAGGTGAGTTTGCGGGTCCGCAGATCGTCGTCGGCCGGTTTGCCGGTCATGTTCGGGTCGCCGTACGTGCCGAGGAGGTCGTCCCGCAACTGGAAAGCCAGCCCGGCACAGCGCCCGGCCGAGCGGAGGGCGCTCAGGGTGGGTTCGTCGCCACCGGTCAGCGACGCGCCAAGCGCCAGGGGCCGCTCGACCGTGTAGAGGGCGCTCTTGAGCGTGGCGATGCCCACGGCCTCGTCGAGCCCGGACGATCCGGCGGCCTGCGCGTGGATGTCGCGGTACTGACCGGCGACCATCTCCGTGCGCATCGCCTGCCACTCCTGGAACAGGCGCGGCCCGTGCGGCGAACCGAGCGCCGTCTCGGTCAGCACGTCGTCCGCCCACACCAGGGCGAGGTCGCCTGCGAGTACCGCGACGGAGGTCGAGAACGCCTCCGCAGACCCGGTCATCCGCTCGGCCCGATGCATGTGGGCCAGTTCCACGTGAACAGCCGGTGCGCCCCGGCGGAGCGGTGATCCGTCCATGACGTCGTCGTGTATCAGAGCGCACGCCTGTACGAGTTCGAGCGCGGCCGCGGTCCGCAGCAGCGCGGTGGGGTCGCCCGAGCCGCCCGCGGCCCGCCAGCCGCACCACGCGAACGCCGAGCGCAGCCGCTTGCCGCCCCGGCGGACGAACGCGGTGACCCGGCCGGCCACGTCCTGGGCGAACACCTCGTCCACGTCGAAGGCCCCGCGCAATGTGGTGTCGAGGACACGCCCGAGCTCCGCCTCGACGGCGCTGACGGCGTCCAGGGCCGTGAGCGGACAGTCGACGGGCACGACCGCTTCGGCCGCGGTGGGCCGGAGTCCCAGCATGCACAACTTCCCTTCACTCTCGGTCACCTGCACACCAGTGCTTCTCTCGCGGACCGGTTAACGGATGCGCTGATTCCTGCCCGTTAACGGCCCTGTCACTGGTCGCAGTCACTCCACTGGCGCATCACGCTGCGTCCTCATGGCGGTGTGTGGCTCGGAGGCGCGCCTCGCATCGCGTTTGTGGCAGGCGCGGGAGGCGGGGGAGATGTGGTGGCATCGACCGACCCTCACGGGCCCCTGACGGCCGCTGCTGGCTGACGCGGCGAGACACTGGCGCTTCGATATCCACGAGTGTGTCGCCGCTGGCAGAGACACGGCGGCCTTCGGCATCTTGGGCGGCGATCTCTCCGGCGGGGTGCACACGGCGGAGATACACCTCGCGGGTGCCGTCCCCGAGCCGAGTGAACTCGCCCTTGACTACCCGCCTGCGGAGGGCACTCGCGAGGCATGCCTGCGGATGATGGCCCGGCACCCGGCCGAACTGCCGCCAGGTGCCGTGGTTTTGCTGGCGGGTGCGGGGATGGTGTGCATTGACTTGGACTGGGTGGAGACGTCCTGGGGCCGGCCGACTTGGATGTGGCCCACTGCTCCACCGCACTTGCTCTGTTGCACGGCGTGCCCGCCGGCATGCGGCTCGCGGAGCACTACACCGCAGCCGGTGGAACGCTCAGTTCCAACCCGGATCACCTGTACTGGCGCGTACTGGATGCGCTGGCGTTCGCGCCGGACGCGGAGAAGGTCGCCGGGCCGTGGCGCGAGCTCGGGAGGGAAGACCTGACGTCATCCGCGCTGGCAGGGCGCTTGGAGGACTACCTTGCAGCACTCCTCGACGCGTACGGCTGAGTGGCTGTTGCCGCCCGCCGCGATGGGCGCTGGCGGCCCAGTCGTCCGCGGCCGCGGCGTCGGGGTGTCAGGCGCGGTCGTGGAGAGTGACCTGGTAGCCGTCGGGGTCCGCGAAGGTGAAGGTTCGGCCGAAGGGGCCGTCGATCGGTGCGGAGACGATGGTGTGACCGTCGGCGACGAGAGCATCGTGGATGGCCTGCACGTCGGTGGCGTGGAGCCAGATCGCGGCACCGATGCCGGGCTGGGCAACGGATGTGAGATCCGTGCCGGGAACGATGTCGCGGAGTGCGAACGCGATCGGCTTCGTCTCGAAGACGACGGCGTGCGGGGGCCCGGCCTGCGAGCGGACGAGGCCGAGGTACTGCTCGTAGAACGCCTGCGAAGCGTCGAGGTCGCGCGCCTGGAGCGAGATGAAGTCGGGGCCGGTGACGGGCATGGTGATGCTCCTTCGTTCGTGTCAGCTTTCTGACATGACTCACTGTATGTCAGAATCCTGACATGAATCAAGACGGTGTCGACCTGGAGACGTCTCTGGGCTACCTGCTGAAAGAGGCGTCGAGCGTCCTGCGCGTAGCCATGGAGGAGGTGCTGCGACCGCTCGGGATGAGCGTGACGCACTACTCCTGCCTTGAACTGCTGGCGCAACGACCCGGCCTGTCGAACTCCGAGCTCGCGCGGGGCGCGTTCGTCACGCGGCAGTCGATGAACGTGCTGCTCCAGACCCTGGAGCGAGAGGGTTACGTGACCAGGCCCGCGGAGGCACCCGTCGGGAAGGTGCTTCCCACGCGGCTCACGCCTCGCGGCCGGCGGAGCCTGGAGGAGGCCACCGTGGCGGTCCGGTCCGTCGAGGTGAGAATGCTGTCCGGCATGACCGAGGCCGAGCAGTCGGGCGCGTTCCGGATCCTGCAGAGCATGATTCATTCCCTGCGCGACGGCGGTAACGGCGGCAGTGACCGCGGTGGTGGTGCGTAGATCTCGTCCGCCTCTGCGGCAGACCGTTGAGGAGGGGTGGGGTGAGGAGTGCCGCGTGCACCACTCGGGCAAAGGGTGCCCAGGCATCAGCTGCCCCGCCCGGCAGCTCCACCGGGCGGGGCCGCTGACGCGGCCGGGCCGTACGCGCCGCCGTCCGTGCCGATCTGCGGTTACCGCGTTGCGGTGGCCAGTGCCGCGCGGATGGCGTCCTCGCCCACCGGCTGGCCCTTCTCGTCCGAGAACGGACCGTACGGAGTCCCCCACACGGGCGTGCCCGTCTCCTGCCGCCAACTGTCGGCCAACGATCCCGCGTCCACCACGCCGTACCCGATGGACTCGATGAACGCGGTCACCGCCGCCTTCCCCGGCGCGGAATCCCCGGCGATCGGCAGGTACGAACGGTCGGCCGCCCCAGCCGGGCGGGCGAGTGACAGCAGGTGCTTGAAGAAGATGTTGTGGAACGCTTTTACGAGCACGGCGTCCGGGATGTACCGCAGCAGCAGTTCGCTGGAGGTGAGCGACTTGCTGTCGAGTTCGGGGATGTGCCCGTCACGCTCGGGGCCGTAGTTGCAGGTGTCGATGACCGTCTTCCCGGCCAGTGCTGCGGCGGGCAAGTGAGGGAAAGCCTTGACCGGCACCGTGACCACCACGATGTCACCGGCCGCCGCGGCCTCCCCGCTCGTCGCCGCGGACGCCCTCGGCCCCAACTCCGCGACAGCATCAGCTAGCGTTTCCGGACCGCGCGAGTTGCTGAGCACGGCCTTGTGCCCGGCCGCGATGGCGAGCCGCGCGACGGTACTGCCGATGTTGCCGCTTCCGATGATTCCCACAGTCGTCGTCATATTCTCAGCGTCCTTTCAGCCAGATTTCAGTCAGAAGAGTCGAACACTCGTCATTTGCCGGACCGTTGTGATGCGGGTCCCTGCCGTCAACTGGCTGCGAAGTAATGGCCGTTGTCCAAATCGGCGAGCAGGCCAGGCTGAGTGGGTTCCCAGTCGAGGGTCCGGCGAGTGATGTGGTTGGACGCCGGGTAGTTCTGCGTGACTATGTTCGCGAGAAATCCGAAATAGCCAGGAATCATGAGCACGTCCGCGGGAACGCTCGCGACGGGAAGGCCTAGACGGCTGCCAATGGCTTCGGCGATCTCGCGGAGCGGGATGGCCCCGTCACCGACCGCGTGCCAGTACGAGCCGGCCGACCCCTTCTCCAACGCCAGGCGGAACAATGAGGCGACGTCGCGGATATGCACGGCGTTCCACAAGTTCGCGCCGTCGCCGGGGTAGCCGACAAAACCCTTTTCCTTCGCGAGCGCGATCAGCTGCATGAGGAAACCGGCACGATCGGTCGTGCTGTGCGCGATGTTGGCAATCCGTACGACCGAAGACCGTACGCCCTGCTCGGCGAGGCCGATCACGGTGGTCTCCACGACGTTGCGAACCCGCAGGGTGCCCTTGTGCTCGTCGCCGCCGGGAAGAGCCGGGTCCTCCTCGGTGACCGGCCGGCCCAGATTCCCCGGCGAGCCTATGCTCCCCGCCGCGACCAGCGGCTTTCCGGTCCCCGCCAGTGCCTCGCCGTACGCGAGTATGATCCGGAGCTCCGCGGCGGCCACGGCGTCGAGCCCGCCGGTGGGGAGCAGGTCCTGCCTGTGCGCGACGTGGATGACGCCGTCGGCGTCCGCTGCCGCCTCCTTGAGTCCATCGAGGTCCTCAAGGTCACCGCGACGCACCTTCGCGCCGAGCGCGGACAGCGCCGCCGCGGACGTGTCCGAACGGGCCAGGCCGGTGACCTCATGTCCGGCGGTGATGAGCTCGGGGACGATGTACGAACCGGAATGGCCGGTCCCGCCAGTGACGAAAACGCGCACGCTACTGCTCCTTGTGATGTGAATGGTGTGGCGCGAGAAATGGTGGTGCGGGTGTTCAGCTGAGAATGCCGACGCCGAGGGAGAAGTTGGTGTGCTTGACGGAGTGGGCGACGAGACCCAGTTGCATCAGGGCGACGTTCTCCAGGGCCCGCGCCATGGCCAACTGCCCGGTGTCCCTCGGGCGCAGTCCCAGGCTTTCGATGAATGCCGACACGCGTGCTTTCGCCTTCGCGTCATCACCGGCGATGAATACGTCCAATGGGCGACCTTCGGTTGAACCGGCCGCCAGCACATTGGAGAACAGGGTGTTGAACGCCTTGACGACATATGCGTCGGCAGGTGCATCCTTGGCGATCTCCTGCGCGCCGGAACTCTCGTCGGGGGTGACAAAACTCTGCACATCAGGGGAGACGGGGTTGGTGAGGTCGATGATGACTTTGCCCTGTAGCGCGTCTCCGTACTCACTCACCACCGCCTTCGCGCCGGTGTACGGCACGGCGAGGACGACGATGTCCCCGGCCGGGACGGCGCCGACCGTCCCGACGGTGGCGCCGCCGAGTGAGGCGGCCAATTCCTTGGCCTTGGCCGGGTCACGGCCGATGATCTCGACCGCGTTGCCACCGGCGAGCGCCCGCTCGGCCAGGGCGCCGGCCATGTTCCCCACGCCGATAATGCTGATGCTGCTCATTGGTGCGCCTGCTTTCTTGTGAATGACGAAGTGACGGGCGGCGATGAATTCTCGACGTGGCCGTTCAGAGACCTGAGCCCATCCTTCAACTTCCGATACCGAACTCACACGCTGAATTCGCTTCGGCCGTATTCAGGTGCCGCATTAGGCACTCATTTAGGCTGCCATTCTCCTGAGTGGGTGTCCAAGACCTCTTTTGGCATTGGTGATACCCTGAAGGCATCACCGGGCCGGGAGGTGCCATGGATCTGGACCTGCGCAAACTGCGTTACTTCGTCGCCGTGGCCGACCGGTTGCACTTCGGCCGCGCCGCCGATGAGCTGCACATCGCGCAGCCGGTCCTCAGTCGGCAGATCCGCGCGCTTGAGCAGGACCTCGACGCCGCGCTGTTCACCAGGGATCGCCACGGCGTAGCGCTCACCGACGCGGGCCGACAACTGCTGGCCGACGCCGGTCCGTTGCTCGCGTCCGCGCACGCGGTCCGTCGTAGGGTGTCCGCGGCTGCACGTGGCAGTCGGCGGCTGATGATCGGTTTCCGGGCCGGTATCCCGGTCATTCCGGCGGCGCATGCGTTCGAGGCCCGGCACCCGGACGTGGTCGTGGACGTGCAGCGGATCGAATGGGACGACCAGGCCCCGATGCTGCTCGACGGCCGCATCGACGTCGGCTATGTGCGGCTGCCCATCGACGAGACCGGCCTGCGTGTCATCCCGCTGTACGCCGAGCCGCGGGTGGCGGTGCTGCCCGTCGGCCACCGGTTGGCCGGCAAGGAGGAGGTCACCGAGGCCGACCTGGCCGGCGAACCGCTGCTCTGGCACGCCGACCCGAGCACGCAGCCCACCAGGCGCCCGCACCCTAACGCCGGGTATCTGGTGCGCGGAGTGGACGAGACGCTCGAACATGTCGCGGCGGGCCGGGGCATCTCGTTCCTGGCGCGCTCGGCGACCGTGTTCTATTCACATCCGGAAGTCGTCTACGTGCCCATTCCGGATCTCGCTCCCGAGCAGGTATGTCTCGCGGTGGCGGCATCGCGCACTTCGCCCCTGGTCGAGGACTTCTTCACCGCGGCCCAGGCGACGGCCGAGATCACGGCGGAATGCGGAAACGATGAAATGTGGCAGCTCATGAGCGGTGCTGTTTCCAAGCGCGGTTGAGGAACCCGACTGGTAGAGCAGCGCCAACAGCGGCGCAAGCACCTGTACGCCAGATGCGATTGCGCCAAGGCTTACCCGCGGATCGACGGCACCACGCCAACCTGGCGGGTACGTCTCCTGTACGGGATGCTGCACGCATGATCAGTCGAGAGGCCGCGGTGCAGGCTGTCGAGGAACAGTTGGAGCGCGACTATCAGGCATGGCGGACTGCAGGTGTGGCGGCGATGCGCATGGCGGTGGTCCATGTCGAGGAGCACGAGTTGGTGTGGATCGTTGTCTGGGATTCCGAGGAGTTCGTACGCACCCAGGATTCGAGACACAGGCTGGCCGGCAACGGGCCGTACCTGGCTGACCGCGTCGACGGGGGACTTCACGGGATCGGGCCCGTGTCCGCCCTGACGGAAGCGTGGGAGGACGACTACCGGGGTCGGATACGTGGGTTGCCCGTACGAACCGCAGTAGACGATCTCCACGATGCGATACGAGAAGTCGCCGCTGCCCGTGGACGCATGCACGCGGTTCGGGCCCTGCGCCAGAAGCTGCCGGTACTGTCGCCGGCGCAAGCCATCGAGTACGTGCATGCTTTGCTGGATGAGGTTGTACCGGACCGTCTTCTCGCCGTGGCCGCCCGTGAACTCGTGCAGCCTCTGGATCCGGTACTCGCGGTCAAAACCATTCGCCGCGGGACCCGGGACCAGACCGGTTGAGCACGGGTCGGCGGCCCAAGCGGAGCATCCGGGCACCTCAAGCCCTTGCTGCACAAGGAGCTCCGCTGTTTCAGCATCCGCATCCGTATTCGCTGGCCTGTCCCCAGCAGCACCGTCACCGTTCATCCACCATCTGAGAGGGGTCGCTAAACCTTGTATGCGGGGCCGTTCGCTGCGAGCCGCTGGTTCTTGAGAAGTCACGAACCGTCACCCCGGATCAGAAGTCCTGAGTCGTCACCTCCGATCAGAAGTCACGAGCCCTCATCCGGATCAGTGGGACACCGCTTCACATACGCGTCGGCCGCGTGCCAGCCGCGTTGGACGGCCTCCTGTCGCTGCTCCGGGTTCAGGCCGAAGTCGGTGACGCCGAGGGCCGGGAGGTCGACGGCGATGGTCCGGTCCCGTACCCCGGGGCGGTCCAGATGGCTCTGGTCGTTGCCCACGACGGCGGTCGTCACGACCTGCTGGAGCAGGTGCAGCAACGGGAACAGCTTCAGGGCCGGGAGCGAGAACAGCTGGGCGATGCCCGCGGGCAGGTCGG
The DNA here is from genome assembly GCF_042677425.1 of Streptomyces sp. NPDC127119. Taxonomy (NCBI): domain Bacteria; kingdom Bacillati; phylum Actinomycetota; class Actinomycetes; order Kitasatosporales; family Streptomycetaceae; genus Streptomyces; species Streptomyces sp. NPDC127119. The sequence goes on from NZ_JBHXTO010000003.1 coordinate 19,965, forward strand.
GCAGGATGCGTACGCCGATCGTCCGCCAGCGGCTCTTCTCCCCGTCGGTGCGGTCGAACACCTCGACGGGGAAGTTGGACAGCACCCCGCCGTCGACGATCACCGAATCCTGGCCGGACTCGCCGTGGGGGAGTGTGCGCGGCTGGAAGTAGAAGGGAATCGACAGGGACATCCGTACGGCGTCGGCCACCGACTGCTCCTCCGGCTTGAGGCCGTAGAGGTGGTAGTCCCAGGGAAGCCTCAGCAGCCGACCGCGTGTGACGTCGGTGGCCGTCACCACCAGCTTGTACTTCTGGTCCTCGGTCAGTTCCGCGGAGTTACCGCTGTCCTCGCGGCGCAGGTCGGCGAAGGTGGTGACCTTCTTCCTGGCGAGTACGGTCTCTGTCCAGTTGTGGATCCAGGCGCCCTGGTAGGCCCCGTGCCGGCGGAGTAGTGAAACGCCTTCGCTCAGCATCGGAACGCCCGGCATCGGCCACCTGCCGAGCCGGTCCCGGTCGGGTATCAGGTGCAGTTCCAGGTCCTCCATGACCTCGCGCAGTTCTTCCGCCTCCATGCCGGCCGCCACGAAGGCCGCGGCGACGGCGCCCACCGAAGTGCCCGCCACGCGCTGGAAGTTGTACCCCTCCTCCAGTAGCCGGATCACCGCACCCGCGGTGCCCAGACCGCGTACCCCGCCGCCTTCCAGAACCAGATCCGCTTTGGACATGGCTCCCCCCTTCTGGTTCCTTTTCTAGTTCCTCGTGGTGTCGGTTCTTCTCAGTTCTCCCGGAGGCGTTCCTCGACGCCCTCCACGAGACCGGCGATCACACCGTCGGGTGAGGGGCTGTAGTGCGGAACGGCCCACCGGGTGATGTGGGCGTCGATCAGCGTGGGCCGGCCGGAGCCCAGCGCCCTGCGGAACGCGTCCTCGAACTCGTCGAGCGTCTCCACCCGGTAGCCGTCCGCACCGCAGGCGCGCGCGTACGCCGAGTAGTCCGGGTTCCGGAATTCGGTCAGACCGGACTCGCCGTGCTGGGACAGCTGATAGAGCTTGATCAGCTTGAATTCCTCGTCGTTGAAGATGACCCAGATGACGGGGATCTCGTGCTCGACCGCGGTCATCAGCTCGAACCCGCTCATCGCGTAACACCCGTCACCGCAGCCGACGACGACGGTCCGTCCCGGGTGTGCGAGCTGTACGCCGATGGCGCTGTTGACGGCTCCGGCCATCGGCCCGTAGGAACCGGCCTTGCGGAAGTGCTGCCCGTCCTCCAGCTCCACGTAGTAGCCGAGCCAGGCCGTGTGGGCGCCCGCGTCGCCCAGCAGGATCCCCTGCGGCGGCAGCATCCGGCCGATCGCCTGCGCGAGTTGGCCGGGGTGGAGCTTGCCGGGCAGGCGGACGATGCGCCGGGCCTCGTAGTCCTGGCCGTCGACCTCGACCTGCGGCACCTCACCGACCCGCCGATCCAGCGCGTCGACGAGTGCCGCCACCGCTTCGCGGGCGTCGGACACCAGGGTGTGGTCGGCCCGGTACCTCTTCTTGAACTCGTTCGCGTCGATGTTCACATGGATGAGCTGCTTGTCCTCGAACAGGTCGCCGCGGAAGTCGAAGGTGGCGTGCTGGTTGAAGGAGTTCCCGACGGCCAGGACGACATCGGCCTCACGGAAGGCCTTCCAGGCGCTGGAGTGACCGCTGTCGGCGAAGACCCCCACGGCGAGCGGATGCCCTTCCGACACGATGCCCTTGCCGTCCAGCGTGGTGACCAACGGGATCTGGAACCGCTCGATCAGCCGCCTGATCTCCGGCCCGGCCCCGCTGCGTACCGCGCCGAAGCCCGCGAGCAGCACGATCTTCTTCCGCCGGCCGAGCGCGTCCGCCAGAACCGACGCGATCTCCTCCACCCGCGCGGGGTCGGGCCGTACCGGCGCCACGTCGAGCCGTAGCGGCCGGAAGTTCTTCACCTCGGTGCCGCGCTCGTTCAGGTCACTGGCCACATGGATGTGCACCGGTCCTGGCCGTCCGCCCAGAGCGATGTTGACGGCCTCCTCCAGGACATCACAGGTGTCGGACGGGTCGGAGATCAGGAACGACTTCTTGGTCGTGGCCGCGAAGATGGTCCGGGAGTCGGCCGTACGGTGCACCCCCGAGGTCTCGTTGAGCGCCCCCCACCCCTCCCACTCCATCCGCGCGTAACCCGAGACGGCCAGCACCGGATAGGAGTCGGTCATCGCCACACCCAGCCCGGATATCAGGTTGAACGCGCCCGGGCCCGCCGTCGCGAAGCAGAAACCCAGCCGGTCCGTGTACATGGCCTCACCACAGGCCATGAAGGACGCGGCCTGCTCGTTACGGGTGATGACCGTCCGGATCCGCCGCGACTCCTCCAGGGCCAGCATCAGGTCGGCGACACTCTCCCCGGCACCGCCGAAGGCGGTCTTCACCCCGATCCCTTCCAGCCCTTTGACGATGGCCTCGTAGACCCTCATGGCCCCTCCCCGTCTCGCCCCACCGCATGTCCGTCTTGCGATCTTCCTTACGTTCTGTCCGGTCTTGAAGCCCGCAGCGTAGTTGAGGACCGAGAGGCTCCACGCGCGAGAACCGGCCACTCCGTGCGGGGCTTGGCAACGGGGTCGGGCCTCCGGAGGAGGAGGCCGCTCCAGATGCGGAAGACAGGACGGCCCTGCGGTCCGTCGGAGTCGAAGGAGATGGACCCCGCAAGCTCCTTCACGTCTTGTGCGCCAGGCATCCGGAACGCGGGGCCGTCCTCGCACCGAAGGCAGTTGTGGCTGCTGAACGGATACCACTGACTCAACGCGCTCGCCCTGGCGGCCAGCACCAACTCCTCCGCGACAGGAGGAACCCACGAGTCGGTCCCTCGCACCGCGGCGTCTGCGGAGCGCGCGCATTCCTCCATCCAGTCCCAGGCGGCTGCCAGCGACCACGGGGTATTCGTCTCCATCCACCAAGTCCAGGAGTGGGGAGAACGCCGTCCTGTCGGCGCAGAGCAGCGGAGCCGCGTCCTCGGAGAGAGGCGCATCGGGGAGCGCCTGGACGTGGTCGGTGCTGTCTAGGCCGGTCACCTGGGCCGGTGACCAGTCACCTGACAGAAGCGGTCTCGCCCCTGTCTCGGCGACAATCCTCAGGTAAGGGAAAACGCACCGCCCCAGGAGTACGTGCATGACGCTCCACCCGCCCCAGCAGCCCGTGGCCGGCCACGAGGCCGTCGTCCTGGGCCGGGACGGCGAGGTCGAGCGGATCCTGCGGTGCGTGACGCGCGAGCCCGGTACCTCTCAGACGCTGCTGCTCCTCGGCGAGGAGGGGATCGGGCGGTCGACCGTACTCCGGTACGTTCGGGAGCGGGCCGCCTCCGACGGCGTACTGGTGCTGTCCGCGCAGGGCTGGGCCGAGGATCCGGGGCACGCGCAAGCCTGCTTGCAGCAGTTGCTGGCAGCGCCGGTGCGAGGCGAGCTCGCTGCCCTGCCTACCGCGCAACAACGGGTGCTGACGGCCCTACCGGGAGCGGACGACGGCGACCGGGCGGAGCTGCACTCCGCGGTGACGGCCTTGCTGGACCGGCTCGCCGCGGACCGGCCGGTGCTGGTGTGCGTGGACGACGCCGACCTGTGCGACCGCACCTTCCTGGACGCACTGTTCACCGCGGTCCGGCTGTTGTCCGGTAGTGCGCTGACGTTGCTGCTCGCCGCCCGGCACGAGACGGACCTTCCCGGACCGCCGCCCGGCTCCGAGACCCTGCGACTGGGCCCGCTGAGCGACGCCCCGGCCGCCGCGCTCCTCGACCGGCAGCCGTCGGCACCCACGGGCCGGCACCGGCTGGAGATCCTCGCGGAGGCCGAGGGAAATCCACTGGCCCTCGTGGAACTGAGCCGCGGTGTGCCCGCGCTCACCGGAGTGACGCGGCACCCGCCTGCGGAGCACGTCTTCGGCGTACGACTGGACGCGCTTCCCGCGCCGACACGCCGGGCCCTGCTGTACGCGGCGGCCGCCGGGCCCGGCGAGACCGTCGGCGCCGTCATGGCGGCCCTGGGCACCGACGACCTCGCGGTGTGGGCACCGGCGGAGGCCGCGGATATGGTCGTACTGGTCGAGGACCGGCTCGATTTCCGGCATCCGCTGGCGCGATCGGCCGCGTATCTGAGGCGTCCGGCCGGCGAACGCCAGCAGGCACACCGTGACCTCGCGAAGATCGCCGTGCTGCCCGAGGCCAGGGCCCGCCATCTGGCCGCCACCACCGTGAGACCCAACGCGTTCGTCGCCGCCCTGCTGGCGGAGTCCGCCTGGCGGCGCGGGGACGCGGTGGCGGCAGCGCACGCCCTGGAGCAGGCGGCCCGGCTCAGCCCGCACCGGTCGAAACGGGCGCGTCGGCTGGCCGAAGCCCTGACGGCGGCCCACATGGTGGGCGATCCCGGCTGGGTACGGGAGCTGTACGGAGGGCTCGTCCGGGAGTTCGTCGATCCGGAAGCCGATCCGGAAGCCGATCCGGAAGCCGATCCGGAAGCCGATCCGGAAGTCGAACCGAAGGCCGACCCGGGTGCAGATCCGGTACCCGACCCGGAAACCCACCCGAAGGCCGACCCGGAAGCCGACCAGGCACCCGACCCGGAACTCCTCTGTGCCGCCGCAGGCGCCCTGGCCTCCGTCCTCTCCCAGGAGTCCGCCCAGCGCGAGGCCTTCGAAGTGCTGGCCGATGTCGCCGAACACTTTCCGGTGATCGACCGGACCCACGCGCTCGCGCTCGCGGGCCTCGCGGCGGCCATCGCCGACCAGTCCGGTCTGCCGGAGCACACGGCCGCCCTGTCCACACTGCTCGACCGCGCCCAGCAGGCCGAGGCGTCCGCGCGGTGGCACCCCGCTGCGGCCGGCCCACTGCTCCGCCTGGACACCCCGCATGCACGACGGGCACTGGAAGCACTGGTCACGGTGGTGGCCCGGCCGGAGTCCGCCACCGGCTCGCACTCCGGCCTCGGCCGCCCGCACGGCGCCTCGCCCGCGGGACCGGACGCCCAGCCCGCCGGACCGGACGCGCCGGCCGCCCGTGCGGTCCTCGCCACAGTGGCCCGCCACGCGGACGAGGCGGACGTGGACCTGGGGCAGTCGCGTACGGCCGACGACCGGCTGCGGGCCGCCCGAGCCTTCGGACTGCGCGGCTGGTCGGTCCTCCCTCTCATCGACACCCTCCTGGCCATCGGACGGTTTCCGGAGGCCGAGACCGTCATCCAGGACGCCCTGACCGAGGCCGAGGTACTGCGTCTGCCCCGCCTCCAGGCCGATCTGGAGGCACAGGCACTCACCGTCCGGGCGCTGCGCGGAACCCTCACGGAGACGCTCCGGCTCACCCCCGCCGTGTGGCGTGCCGTCGGCCTGGACGAGAACCGGGCCACGCACGCCCGGCTGCTGCGTGCCCGCGGACTCGCCGCCCTCGCGCAGGGGGACATGGAAGGAGCCTGGCGGCACCTGCGCGAACTGTTCACCGCCGACGGAGCGCCGCTGCACCCCCACCTGTCCGCGCGGAGCATCGCCGAACTCGCGGTCGCCGCCCAGCGCACCGGGCACTCCGCCGAGGCGCTGCCGATCCTGGAACGGGTCCGTGCCGAGCAGGGGGAGCGCCCGAGCACCAGGATGACGCTGCTCATGCACCACGCCGCCGCCATGGTCGGCCCGGACGGCGAGGCCGAGGAGCACTTCCAGCTCGCGCTCGTCAATCACGGGGCCGGCCGATGGCCGTGGGAGCGCGGTCATGTCCGCCTCGACTACGCCATCCGGCTGCGCCGCCGGCGCCGTACCCTGGAGGCACGCCGACAGCTGACCACGGTCCTGGAGACCGCGGAACGCCTCGGCGCCGGCGCCCTCGCGGCCGCCGCCCGCATCGAGCTGCGCGCCAGCGGCGCCGCACCGGCCCCCACGAGCGCGGGTCCGCTGGAGGAACTGACGGCACAGCAGCGGCAGATCGTCCAGTTCGCCGCGAGCGGTCTGTCGAACCGCGAGATAGGGGAGCGGCTCTTCCTCTCACCGCGCACCGTAGGCTCGCATCTGTACAACGTGTATCCCAAGCTCGGCATCAGTAGCCGTCATCAGCTCCGTGACCTGGTACAGGACCGGTGAGAGCGGCCACAGAACGGTCGGAGGAGAGCCCATGAGACCCGGAGAGCCGGGTGCGGCTGTGACCCTCGACCACGTCGTGCAGCGCCTGATCACCGCCTCCGCCACCCCGCCCTCTCTCGACGACCTCGGCCCGGACACGGCGCGGCGGGCCCTGCGGGAGACCCAGCCCGAACGGTTCGAGGACTTCGACGTCGACGCGGTCTTCCGCGTGGCACCGGTCGGCCCGTCCGGGCTGCTCGGCTTCTGGACCGTCCGCCCGGCCGGAGTGTCCGGCCCGCTGCCGGCCCTGCTGTACCTGCACGGTGGCCGATGGGCGCTCGGCGACGCACAGACCCATGCCCGGCTCATCAGCGAACTCGTCACCGGGGCGGGGATGTGCGCCCTGGTCCCGGAGTACAGCCGCGCCCCCGAGGCCCGCTACCCGGTGGCCCTGGAGGAGTGCTACGCCCTGTTGAGCTGGGCCGTCTCCCAGGCCGACGGCCTCGCGCTGGATCCCGACCGGCTGGCGGTGGCGGGGGACTGCGGCGGGGCCACGCTCGCAGCCGCGGTCACGATGCTGGCGAAGCACCGCAACGGTCCGCGGATCGGGGCGCAGCTGCTCTACTACCCGCTCACCGACGCCCGCTGCGACAGCGCCTCGCAACGGCAGTTCGCCACCGGCTACCTCCTCACACGCCAGGCACTGCGCGCCTACTGGACGCGGTACGTCGCCGACCCCGCGCGGCGGAGCGAACCCACCGCGGCACCTCTGCGGGCGCGCACGGAGGAGCTGGCGGGGCTGCCGCCCGCGCTGGTCGTCACCGCCGAGGCCGACGTGGCCCGCGACGAGGGCGAGCAGTACGCGCGCCGGATGTCCGAGGCCGGGGTCGAGGCGGCGTCCGTACGGTTCCTCGGGACGATCCACGACTTCGTGGCACTGCATGCCCTGGCCGAGAGCGAGCCCACGCGGGCGGCGATCCTGACCGGATGCGCCTTCTTGCGTACGCGTTCGAAACGATCACCATCGTGACGATCGCCATCGTGGCGGACCGAGAGCAGTCGGCCGACTGATGCGCGGCCCGGCACCGCCGCGCCATGCTGGCGGTATGCCAACCGCGATCGACTCCCACTCCCACGAGGAGAGGCGTCTGCGCCCGGCCGCACCGGCGAGCGGGCGAAGCACCGTGCTGACCACCCGCTCGGTCGCGCCGAGCGAGAGCCTGGACTACTGGCACGACGCCGTGTTCGACACCCTGGTGGGGATGGACATCACCACCGAAGGCCGTGCCTACGACGCCGCCCTGCGGACGGACCACCTGGGAAACATGCAGATCACCACAGTGGAGTGCGACCCCGGCCAGGTCCACCGGACGCCGCGTTCCATCGCCCGCGGCGACGGACGCCAGGTCTTCGTGGCCGTGCAGAGCGCCGGCCGGGCCCAGGTCGAACAGGACGGCCGCACCACCGAACTGCGGACCGGGGACATCGGGTTCTTCGAGACCGTCCGCCCCTTCCGCACCGTCTTCCCGGAACGCTTCCGGATGAAGATCTTCGCGGTTCCGCGCGTGCTGCTGCAGCTCCCCGACGGCGGCCTGCGGCAGCTCACCGGCCGCTCGGTACGCCCGAGCGGCGGCCTCCCCGCACTGCTCGCCCCGATGCTGGACCGGCTGGCGGACACCTCGGCGTCGTACGCGACGCCGACGGCCGACCGGCTGGCCGAGAGCGTCATCGACCTCATGGCGGCGACCGCGGCGGACCAGCTGGGGGCGGACCCCGCCGAACTGCCGGGCGCCGACGGCGTGCTCCTGCTGCGCGTCCGGACATACATCCGCTGGCACCTTTCGGACCCCGGGCTGACGCCGTCCGTCATCGCCGGTGCGCACGGCATCTCGGTCCGCCGTCTGCACCGGCTGTTCGAGGCCGAGGACAGCACCGTGTGCCGGTGGATCCGCGAACAGCGACTGCAGGAATGCCGCAAGGAGCTCGCGGCCCGGCCGCCGGGTTCCGTCAGCCTGGGCCAGGTCGCCAAGCGCTGGGGGTTCACCGGCCCGGCCGGGCTCGGCAAGGCCTTCCGAAACGCCTTCGGGCTGTCACCGACGGACTGGCGGGACCGGGTATGGGCAGGAACGGCGTCATGCTGACCGGCCACGCCCCCTGGGCGTCCTGCTCCACCCGGGACCTGGTGCCCGCCGACCGTCTCCCCTCCTGGCAGCGCGCCCTCTCACGGACCTTCGTGGACGTCGAGGTCACCGTCGAGCAGGACCGTCCGTGGGACGGCGAACTGACCGCCGACCGGCTCGGCGCGCTCCAGATCGCCACCCAGGAGTTCGGCCCCGGAACCGTCCTGCGCGGGGCCGCCTCGGTCGCCGCCGACCCGCGGACCCACCTCCTGGTCCGCCGCCAGCTGGAGGGCACCGCCCGGCTGCTCCAGGACGGCCGCACCGCCGAACTCCGCCCCGGCGACCTGGCCTTCCTCGACGCCCGGCGCCCCTTTCGGATCGTGCTCCCCGAGCGGCAGCGGGCCCGCATCCTCATGGTGCCCCGGGCCCTGCTGCGCCTGGAGGAACGGCAACTTCACGCCCTAACGGCCACGGTGGTGGACGAGACCGCGGAGGGCGCCGCCGGGCTGCTGCTGCCGCTGCTCGACGGACTCGTCGACGAGGTCGCGCGGGCCGGGCCAGCCCGGCGTGAGCAACTCGCCCGTACCGTCGTCGACATCCTGGCGACCGTGGCCCTCGAACAGGCCGGACGGCCGACCGAACCGGCGGACCTGTGGGACCGGATCACCGAGTCCGTCCGCACCCGCCTGGGCGAACCCGGCCTCGGCCCCCAGAGCATCGCCGACCGGCACGGCATCTCGCTGCGCTATCTGCACCAGCTCTTCCAGCGGCACGACACCACCGTGGGCGCCTGGGTACGTACCCGGCGACTGGAAGCGGCCCACGCGGAACTCGTCCACCCCTCGACGGCCCACCGTCCCGTGGCCGCAGTGGCCGTCCGCTGGGGCTTCACCAGCCCGTCCCACTTCAGCCGCGCGTTCCGCGACGTGTACGGGATGTCGCCGGCGCAGTGGCGCAGGGCCGCGGGCGCGGTCCGGGCGGAGGACCGACACCCCGGGAACCCCTCCGACACGGCCGAGTCTCTGTCTGCCCCTTTCTGACCGCGACTACGCGTACGACTGCACGTACGACGAGCCGCAGGCCCTCTACCCTTTCCGGGCGACGGCCGGATCGATCTGCACGACCCCGACAACGATGGAGCGCACATGACTGACGAGACGATGGGTGACGACGTCTACCAGCCGGACGGTTCGGAGGTGCAGGACGACGCGGGCGTACTGGACGCGTCGGACACCCTGGACTACCGGGCCGGCACGGAAGCCCTGGACGAGGGCTACTCGCCGCCGGAGCGGCCCTGGGCCGTGGAGCACACGGGCGTGACGGCGGCGGAGGCGCAGCGTGGGGAGACCCTCGACGAGCGTCTGGCCGAGGAGGTGCCGGACATCGGCGTCCCGGAGGGCGACGACCTCGGCGACAGCGAGGACACGGACGGCGAGCTCGTCGACGACGAGGTCGGCGACGTCCGGGCCGGCCGGCTCCTCGCGCCGGACGAGGGCACGCACGAGGTGACCGAGTCCGACCTGTTCGCCTCCGACCGCGGCCTGGACGGCGCCGGGGCCTCGGCGGAGGAGGCCGCGATGCACGTCATCCCCGAATCCGAGGACTTCTGACCTGCTTGTCCTCGATTCCCGTCGCTGGGGACGTGGGCCGTACCGGCGGTCCCGCCGAGGTGTCGAAGGCGTGTGTCACCTCGGGCGCGCTGCCCGGGGTGAGCAGCGCCCGCGCCTCCTCCTCGAACCGGCGGTCGGTGGCCGTCAGCCGGACGTGGTGCTGGTCCAGGTGCTCGGCCCAGGAGGAGACCAGGTAGTTCTAGACGAACCGCTCCGGGACGTGGCCGTCCTGGTAGAGACCCCAGGACAGGGCTCCGGTACGGCGCCGGGAACGGGCCACGCGGTGCATCCGGTCCGTGAACTCGGCCCAGTGCTCCGCCTGGACCCGGTAGACGACGGAGACCAGGACCGGTCCTGTCGGGCCGTCCGCCTCCCCGGGCGCGAACACCAGGGGAGGGGCCGGCCAGTGGTCGGACGGCGAGGGGTTGATGCCTTCGGCGTTCCGCAGCGGCCACCGCCGTACGCTCGCCGCGCTCAGCAGCATCGTGGCGGCGGCGATCAGCAGACAGGCGCTCAGCCCGATCCAGTCGGCGACCGTGCCCCACAGGGGAGCGGCCAGCGCCTGCCCGCCCTGGAAGACCAGGAGATAGACCGAGAGGCCGCGGGCCCTGACCCAGCCGGGGAGCCGGGTCTGCACGGCCGCGTTGAGCGTGGACAGGACGGCGATCCAGGCGAGGCCCGCGGGGAGCAGGGCGAGCGCGACCAGCCACGGGGTGTGGACGGTGGCCAGCACCGCGAGGACCCCGGCGAACATCAGGGCGCCGACCGCGAGGGTGCCGTTGGCGCCCAGCACACGATGGGCGCGGGGCAGCAGGAAGGCTCCGCCCACCGCGCCGACGCCCACCGCCGCGAGGAGCAGTCCGTAGCCGCCGGAGCCGAGGCCGAGTGAGCGGCTCGCGGTCAGCGGCAGCAGGGCCCACAGGGCGGCGCCGCCGGGGATGAACAGGAGCGTGCGCAGCAGGACCCGGCGGATGCCGGGTGCGTTCCAGACGTAGCGGCGGCCGGCGTACAGGGCGGCCAGCAGCCCCTCGTTCGTGGCGGGTGGCGCGGTCGCCGCGGCGGGGCGCCGCCACAGCAGCAGGACGGTCGCGATGCCCAGATAGGACGCGGCGTTGAAGGCGAAGACCCAGCCCGCGCCCGCCGCCGCGACCACCGCCCCGCCGAGCGCGGGGCCGACGGCACGGGCAAGGTTCATGTTCACCGCCCCGAGGGCCGCCGCCTGACCGAGCCGCTCCCGCTCCACCAGCTCGGGCTGGATCGCCTGCCAGGCCGGGCCCATCAGCGCGGTGCCACAGCCCAGCAGGAACGTCAGGAGCAGCAGGACCGTCGGCGACAGGGCGTCCAGGAACGCGAGTACGGCCAGTACGCCGGACACCGCCAGCATCGCGAACTGCGCGGTCACCAGCACCGTACGCCGGTCGAAGCGGTCGGCGATCACCCCGGAGGGCAGCGCCAGCAGGACGACGGGCAGGCCGGCGGCCGTCTGCACCAGCGTCATCAGCGCGGCACTGTCCCCGACGAGGAGCCACTGGGCGCCCACCGTCTGCATCCAGGTGCCGATGTTGGAGACCAGCTGGGCGATCCACAGCGCCCGGAAGACACGTGCCGCGAGCGGCGCCCAGGGGGAGTCGGTGGTGGTGGCGTTCATGGTGCTCCCGAGTGGGTCCGGTCCGGGCGGGGATGTCACCCGCCGAGCCGCCACGTTAGGAGCGGTCCGAGCGGCGGGGTGTCCCGTGCGCGCACTGGCACCGGCCCTGGAGCGCACTCGCTCACCCAGAGCGCATTCCCCCCAGCGCACCACCACCCCTCCAGCGCACCGACCTCACAGAGGACCACGTCCGCGACCTCACCCGTCGCCGTCCCCGTACCCGCACTCGCCCCGCACCCGCACTCCGGGGGCGACAGGAGTGCACTCGGGGACAACTGCCGGGCGCACAGCGTTTCTACGGTGGCCTCAAGGGCGCCGGACCGACCGGGGGCCCACGCAGTCCCAGGAGACGCACATGTCCGAAGCCTTCACGCCCGTGGAGCCCGTGCTCGAACCCGCCGCCGCTGCCTTCGCCGAGGCGACCGCCAACCCGCCCTACCTCTTCGACCTCGCCCCCGCGGACGGCCGCAAGGCCGTCGACGAGGTGCAGTCCGGCGAGATCGCCAAGCCGGCGATCGACGAAGAGTGGATCACGGTGTCGGGCGGCCCCACGGGCACCGTCCGGGTACGCATCGTGAAGCCCGCCGGCGCCACGGGCACCCTGCCGGTCATCATCTACATCCACGGCGCCGGCTGGGTCTTCGGCAACGCCCACACCCACGACCGCCTCGTGCGCGAACTGGCCGTCGGCGCCAACGCCGCGGTCGTCTTCCCCGAGTACGACCTCTCGCCCGAAGCCCGCTACCCGGTCGCCATCGAGCAGAACTGGACCGTGGCGCGCTGGGTCGTCGAGCAGGGCGCGACCAAGGACCTGGACCCCACGCGGATCGCCGTGGCCGGTGACTCGGTCGGCGGCAACATGGCCGCCGCCCTCACCCTGATGGCGAAGGAGCGCGGCGGAGTCCCGCTGCTCCAGCAGGTGCTGTTCTACCCGGTGACCGACGCGAACTTCGACACCAACTCCTACCACCAGTTCGCCACGGGCTACTTCCTGCGCCGCGACGGCATGCAGTGGTTCTGGGACCAGTACACGACCGACGAGGCCGAGCGCGCCCAGATCACCGCGTCCCCGCTGCGCGCCACCACGGAGCAGCTCACGGGTCTGCCCACGGCCCTGGTCATCACGGGTGAGGCCGACGTCCTGCGCGACGAGGGCGAGGCCTACGCCAACAAGCTGCGCGAGTCCGGCGTGGCCGTCACCGCCGTCCGCTTCCAGGGCGTCATCCACGACTTCGTGATGCTCAACGCCCTGCGCGAGACCCACGCCGCCGACACGGCCATCTCCCTGGCCGTACGCACGCTGCACGAGGCCCTGTACGCGGGCTGAGCCGGGCGAGGCCGTCACCACGGGTGGACGTCCACCACGGATGAACGTCCACCGGGGACGAACGTCCACAACGGACCAACATCCGCGCGCGACGGCCGCCCGCGCCTGAGACATCTCGGACCGCACGCAACCGACGACAAGGAACTCCCATGACCGACTCCACGCCCACCGTCGTCCTGGTGCACGGCGCCTTCGCCGACGCGTCCAGCTTCGCCCGGGTCGTCCCCGAGCTGCTGGCCGACGGCCTGAAGGTGCTCGTCCCGGCCGTACCCAACCGCAGCCTGACCGGCGACGCCGCCTACATCGCCTCGGTCGTACGCGCCGTACCCGGCCCCGTCGTCCTGGTGGGGCACTCCTACGGCGGTGCCGTCATCACCGTCGCGGGTGTCGAGGACAACGTGAAGGGCCTGGTCTTCCTGGCCGGTTACGCCCTTGAGGAGGGTGAGAGCCTCGGCGAGCTGCAGGGTCGCTTCCCCGACTCCGACCTCGCCTCGGCCCTGGTGTACACGCCGTTCCCGGTCGAGGGATCGGACGAGCCCGGCACGGATGTCACCGTCGAGATCGACAAGTTCCCCGCCATCTTCGCGGCCGACGTGGACCCGGAGCTGGCCAAGGTGCTCGCGGTCTCCCAGCGTCCGCTGGCCGGCGCGGCCTTCGGCGAGGCGGCCCCGGCCGCGGCCTGGAAGACCAAGCCGTCCTGGGGCCTGGTGTCCTCCTCGGACCACACCATCAACCCCGACGTCGAGCGCTTCGGCTACGAGCGCGCCGGTATGACCACGACCGAGGTCGACTCGTCCCACCTGGTCATGCTCGCGCACCCCAAGAAGGTCGCGGACCTCATCCGCGAAGCAGTCCGGAGCGTCTCCGCCTGACCTGGCTGCTTCCTGTCCGCCGGGTCCGCCGGGATCACGTCCGGTCCGGTACGCGGCCGGCCCCGTCGGGAGACACACGGGCGGGCCCTGACCTTGGTGAAGACGGGGACCTTGGTGAAGCCGGGTTCGCCGGCCGGGGCCCCTTTCTGCGGGCCTCGGCCGCAGGCTGGTCACTGCGAACCTGTGGTCACCAAGGCCGCGGTGATGGGTTCGAGCTCGGTGATCAGTTCGTCGAGTTCGGCGGGGGACAGGGCGTCGTAGGGCGGGGTGGCGAGTTCGTCGGTGAGGGTCTCGATGCGTTGTTTGGTCGCGCGGCCGACGTCGGTGAAGTGGCCGTCGATGTCGACGAGTCCGCGTGCGCGCATGCCGTCCATGACCGCGGCCAGGCGCTCTTTCGGCAGGTGATGGATGCGTCCGAACGACTCCGGGGGGTGGATGCCCTGTTCCAGAGCGGAGAGCACATGGGCCTCCGTGCCGCCGATACGCGCGCCGACGAGAGCGGCGATGTGCCCGTCACCGCGGTGCTCGCGCAGCATGGTCGCGGAGTGCCACAGCCGGGCGACGGGCTCGCCGGGCACCTCAAGGGTGCGCATGCCGGCGTACATCACCCGGCCTTCGGTGGGGGCGCTCGTCGCGGCCTTGGTGGTCAGGTCAGCGGCGCGCGCCAGGCCCGGGGAGCCGGCCAGCTCGTCGCCGAGGATGCGCCGCAGGGAGGCCGCGCTGCCCCGCAACCGTGCGGCGACGGAGGCCTCGGGCGGGATCGTCTCCCAGGCGCTGGGGATGTGCCGTGCGGCCTCCCCGTCGGCGAAGTTGTAGAAGGCCGCGTGCACGACCTGGGCCGGCACCCGTCCCAGTGGTGCGGCACGGCTGGCGAAGTAGCCGTCCCAGTAGGTGCGGTGGCCGAGTGCGGCCAGTTCCTCGTTGCACTCGTCGGCGAAGAAGGTGACCAGGCAGATCGGCTCCAGGAGCTCGAACATGCGGCGGGCGATGTGAGTCCTCGGATGCGAGCGCGTCGTGCCCATCGGATTCTCCCTTTGTCAGGCCCTTCGGCAGGCCCTTTGTCAGGTGTACCGACTTGGACCGCCGGGCTCACCGAAACTCATCGGTGACCGAAGGAGAGCAGTGCAGACGTGGAGTCCGCCGAAATCGTCCGACCGGGGTCCTCATCGGCGTCCGCCTGAGCCATCAGGACGGTGAACACCCGCTCCCAGACGCCCCCTGCGCCTTCACTGGGGCGTCTTGGCGATCACCGCACTGGCGTCGTCGCGACGGGTTCCGGACTGGCGCATCAGTGCGGTGGCGATCACGGCGGGCGGGTGGTGCAGCAGTCCTGCCAGATCCGTGTGGCTCCAGCGGTCACTGAGGCCGTCGGAATGCATCACCAGGGCGGCGTCGGCGGGCAAGTGATGCTCGTAGGTGCGCAGCTGGCGCATCTGATGGCCCGTTATGCCCGGGTGGGACAGCAGCGTGGTGCGGGAGGTGCGGGTGACCAGCGCGGCGGTGATGTTCCCGACACCGCAGAACAGCAGGCGGCCGTCGGGCTCCAGGCGGGCGATGGCCACCGCCGCGCCGCGGGTGCCGCGCAGCGCCCGGTGTACCTGCTCCATCACCTGTTCCGGGGTGCGGGCCGCCGTCTCCGTCCTGAAGGCGCGGACAGCGGCTTGCGCTGCCGCGGCGGCCATCGGTCCGTGGCCCAGCCCGTCGCAGGACATCACCAGCACGCCAGGGCCCGGACCGGCGACAGAGGCACGCACGGGCGCGGAACGCCCTGTTGCTTCCGCAGGCAGGGAAGACTGCTGTCGCAAGGCCGTCCGCGTCCGTGCCGCAGGTGACCGAAACCCGGTCAGGTCCGCCCAGTTGGGGACGGCGGAGGCCGACGGATACAGGTCGGCGGCCTTCTCGGTCGGGACCGGTGGCGCCGCTACGCCGGTGTCTGTTCGCGCGGCCCAGGCATCGCCGCAGACCTCCTCGCCGCTGATTGGCCGGGTGACGCCTCCGACGGAGGGTTCTCCGGCCACGCGGGGAGGCACAGGACGGGGCCAGAACCGGGCGAGCTGCACCGTGCCCAGACCGGGTCGGGAGTGTATGTGCAGGGAATCGGCCAGCCGATGGATGGCACCCAGGCCGATGCCCAGGGTGCCGAGCGTCGACATGCCGTCCCGCAGGGCTGCCGGTACGTCCGCCATCCCGGGGCCCGCGTCCACGGTCACCACTTCCACCCCGGCCGTGGTGTCGCTGCGCAGGACGCGCAGCAGCAGAGAGCCGTCGACGGCGTGCTTGGTGAGGTTGGTGACCAGTTCCGTCACGGCCAGTACCAGCTCGGCCGTGCGCTGCTCACCCAGACCGACGCGCCGCCCCAGAGCGGCGGCGGCACCACGGGCGCCTTCTGACCCGTCACGGAACCAGGCCACGTCCTCGCAGTCCACCAGTTGTATGACGCCCGGGCCGGTCATCGCACCCACTTGGTGATGGTCACTGTGGTTCCCTGCCCCGCGGTGGTGTCCAGAACGAAATCATCGACCAGCCGCCTGGAACCGGACAGCCCCAGGCCCATACCGCCGCCGGAGGTCCAGCCGTCGGTCAGGGCCAGTTCCACGTCAACAATGCCCGGACCGCTGTCGCTGAATACGAGGCGTACTCCGCGACGGCCGCGTTCGTCCACCAGCTGGGCCGCCATGCTGCCACCGCCGCCGTGTATCAGCGTGTTGCGGGCCAGCTCGCTGGCGGCGGTGATCAGCTTCGTCTGCTCCACCAGGGAGAAGCGACACTCCTGGGCCAGGGCGCGCGCCAGCTGACGCGCCTGTACGACGCCCGCACTGGCCGTGATCTCCAACAGCTGAGGAGCCTCGGCAGTGCCGTTCACCGTCCTGCCGCGGTATCCGGCAGCACGCCTACGGGGCCGGCGGCCCCCAGCGACGAGACATGCGCCCGCTCCAGCACCTGCAGGCCCTTTTCCAGGGTCAGCGCGGTCCGCACGCCGCCCAGCGAAAGGCCCAGCTCGACCAGGGTGATGGCCACCGCGGGGCGCATGCCCACCACGACGGTCTGCGCGTCCAGCAGACGCGAGAGCGAGGCGACCGTGGCCAGCATCCGGCCGACGAAGGAATCCACGATGTCCAGGGCGGTGATGTCGATGACCACCCCGTGCGCGCCGGATTCGACGACCTTGGCCGCCAGGTCGTCCTGGAGCGCCAGCACCGACTGATCGTCCAGATCGATCTGGATGGAGACCAGCAGTACTTGGCCGATCTGCAGGACCGGGACGCGCTCACTCACCGGGCACGCGCCTGCGGCGTGGTCGAGAGGGTGACGCCCGAGCGGCGCAGCGCATGCCGCAGCGCGTCGGCCAGCGTGGCCTTGGTGACGATGTCACCGAAGTCGATTCCCAGGGCGACGACGGTCTGCGCGATCTGCGGGCGGATCCCGGAGATCGTGCATTCGGCGCCCATCAGCCGGGCCGCCACCACGGTCTTCAGCAGGTGCTGGGCGACCTCGGTGTCCACCGCCGGTACACCCGTGATGTCGATGATGGCGTGCTCGGAACCCGTGTCGATCAGTGCCTGGAGCATCTTCTCCATCACGACCATCGTGCGCGCCGAGTCCAGGGTCCCGACCAGCGGGACACCGATCACCCCGTCCCACAGCTTCACCACCGGCGTCGACAGCTCCAGAAGCTGCTCGGCCTGCGCCGCCACCAGCTCCTCACGCGTGGCCGCGTAGACCTCGATGGTGAACAGGCCCAGCGTGTCCAGCAGCCCGGCGAACTTCAGATACGCCTGCAGGTCGCTGCCCTTGCCCGACAAGGCCGGTTCCAGGACCTCCTTGAGGGCGAACACGCTCACCGCGGTCTCCGTCGGGGTGAAACCCTGCCGGGCCCGGTTGCGCGACAGCTCGGTGAGCAGAGCACGGACTTCGCCGTACGCGTCACCGTGCCCGTCCAGGCTCCCGCTGCCGAGCGCGGCCACCAGCGCCGTATAGATCTCCTGGAGCTCATGGTGAATCTCCGCGCGGCTCACACGCCCACCCAGCCGGCCGGTCACCTTGTCCGCCCAGCTCGCGCCGAGGTCCTCCCCCTGCACGGACAGCAACTCGACCAAACGGTCCGAAACGCCCCCACCAGCCACGAGCACATCCTTCGTCAGCAGACCAGACGGCCCTCCGGGAACCATAAGCCATCCAGGGGAGTCCCAATGACGCCACTTTGCCGCAGTATCCGGGCTGTTGGTCCCTCTCAGCTGAGCAGCAGAACTCAGCGACTCAGGCGGCGTGCGGTGGTGCACCGCCGCTGTGGGCGGCAGGGCTGATGGACATCTCCCGCGCGAAGACCTGGCGAAGACTGTCGTAGCCCGGGATACCGCCTGACGACGCCGCGTGCGTAGAGGTGTGCCCCTGGCCGAGCCTGACCGAGCCTGGCCGAGCAGCGACTTCGCGATGCCGAACCGTTCGCGCGCGAGGCGGGTGCCCTTGGCGGTCGGCGCGGGCCGCGCCGCCGACCGGGACACCGTGCTCGGCCTGGGCACGAACGAGTTCTTCGACCTCGCCCGGCGAGTGCGTGAAGGTCGGCTCCGGGTGCGGATCCGGCCGTCATCCGTGAGTGATGCCACCGACGGCAACCACCGTCGGTGGCATCGGATGGTGCCCCGCTGGCTACTGATTGCAGACGGCTGACCGCTGATTGCTGACCGATGAGCTGTGCCAGGACATTCAGTTGCCGTTGACATCGCGTTCGAAGTCATCGGAACACTGCTCACGTTCGGACTTGTTGTCCGCGTGCTGGACGCAGTCGTTGTAGTCCTTGAACGAGTCCGAGGTGAGGAAGGAGACGCCGATCGCGACGATGACGGAGGACGCGATGACCGCGAGGGCGCTCAGGAGCGCGCCCAGGATGGCCATGACCCGGTGCGGAGCCCGACCGCCGCGGGCGCGCCGGGCGGCGATGATTCCGAGTACCAGCCCCACCAGGCCCAGAATGACGCCTCCGAAGACCGTCCAGAAGAACACGCAGGCCGTGATGCCGAGCACCAACGCCGCGATCGCCAGACCGTTGCTGGTCCTCGCCCCGGGATTGTCGTGATGTCCGGGATAGGGGTAGGCGGGTTGACCGTAGTGAGCCATCCGCGGGCCTCGCTTTCCGTTGACCGTGAGCAGCACATGTCGTAGGTGTGCTCAGGCGTCTTCCCCGTGGCGTGCATCACATGCCGTCACACGGGCCGCACGACGGCGACTGTCCCGAGGGCGTGTGTGTGGGGGGGGGGAGTGGAAGGTGTTCGCGGCCCGCCGCGGGACGCGACCTCCACCTGCGGCGACGTACGCTGACAGCGTGGAGACTGTCGAGCTGCTGCCCGACGTGACGACCGAGCGGACCGTACGCGAAGTGTGGCGCCGCCTGTCGGATGCCGGTCTGCCCAGTCAGGCCGCTCACCGGCACCCGACCAATCGCCCGCACCTCACTCTCGCCACGGCCGACACACTCGATCCCGAGGTACGCGTCCGGCTCAAGCACATCCTCACGGTTCTGCCCGTTCCCCTGCACCTCGACGGAACGGTGCGGTTCGACGGCAGGACGCCTGTCCTGGCCTGGGCCGTCCGGCCCGACGAAGCGTTGCTGCACCTGCACGAGGCGGTCTGGCGCACCCTGCGCGAGACCCCGGCCTGCGGACGGCTGAACCCGCTCCATGACCCCGAGCGCTGGAAGCCGCACATCACCCTCGCGCGTGGCCGCGACGCCGCGTACCCCGAAACTCCGCTGTTCTCCGCGGCGCCCGGCGGACCGGACGACGTCTTGACGGGCGAGTGGGTCGGCGCCCGCACGTATGACACTGTTGTCCGCTCCGCCACCCCGCTGGACAGTGTTCCCAGATCCTGACCGACGCTCCAGGGTTACGGGAAGCGGGCGGCCTCCGTCTGATCAGGTGCTCCGACCAAGGTGCACGTGACCAGGACGAAGGCCAGCCGCCCCCGAGATCGGAGTCAGCAGTTGTACGCGTACCAGACCGGCGAGAAGTTGTAACTGTTGTAGCCGTGGATCGTCCCGTTCGCCTCACGGCCCGGGATGGTGCCGATGACGGTGAACTGCCGGTTCTTGAACGCGGCGACCGTGCCCACCGTCTGGTTGTTCCAGGCCGACCCCGCGCCGTTCCACTGGACCAGCCGGTAGTCGCCGCAGACGTAGAGATCGAAGCGGGTGCCCTTGAAGTTCGGCTGGGTGTAGAGGCAGAGCCGTCCGTAGGCGCAGTCTCCGCCGTCACCCCGTGCCGGTACGCCGTCCACACCGTCCACGCTCGCTTGCGAGTTGTCGCTGGCGCCCGCCGGTGCGGACCAGGCGGGGCCGGCGAGAGTGCCGGTGGTGAGCGCCAAGGACGCCACGGCGAGTGCCGCGACTTTGCTGAATCTCATGGTGATTCCCCCTCGTTGACGGTGATGCGGTCCGCGCATCGTCACCTGTCGAGCACATCGGCCTCAAACAATTCAGCGAGCATTGAAATGCGACGGAACGGACAGACGCGAACACGCTGTGACCGTTCTCCTTGGCGTGCCTCACATGACTCACAGGGCCGACCTGCCGGTAGCGTGATCGGCATGGCGGCTGAGGGCGAGACGGCAGAGGGCGAAGCCCTGCTCGGCGGGATGGCGAATGTGGGCGCGGTCTTCCGCCACGGTGACCTGGTGGAACGCCCGGCGCCGCACTCCGCGCACGCCCTCCATGCCCACCTCCTGGCGCTCGACGAGCAAGGGTTCGACGCGGCTCCGAAGCCGGTCGAGCTCACCGAACGAACGGCCGTGAGCGACTGACCTTCATCCCCGGCGATGTCGCTCTGCCGCCGTTTCCGAGCTGGGTGATGACCGAGACCGCGCTGAGATCGGTGGGAAACCTGCTGCGGCGCCTGCACGACGCCAGCGCGGCCCTCGCGGTCGACACATGTGTCCAGTGGCCCCGATCCCTGGCCGACCCGGCCGGAGGAACGATGCTGTGCCACAACGACGTGTGCCCGGAGAACGTCGTCTTCCGCGACGGCCGTGCCGCAGCCCTGATCGATTTCGACATGGCGGCCCCGGGCCGAGCCGTGTGGGACGTTGCCATGACAGCCCGCTACTGGGTTCCCATGCTCGATCCCGTGTCCGCGGCGGCTTTCTATCCCACGGGACTGGACGTTCCGACACGTCTGCGGATCCTCGCCGACGGCTACGGCCTCTCCGCACAGGAGCGCGCTGAACTGCCCGGCGTGATCGAACAGGCCACCGCGACCTGTCGGACCTTCGTCGCCGACCGAGTGGCCGACGGCGACCCGGTCTTCACCCAGGTGTTGTCCGAACGCGGTGGCTGGCAGCGTTGGGACCGCCTCCAGGGCTGGCTGGCGACCCACCACGAGGTGTTCAAGGCTGCCCTGCGGGACTGACGGCTTCAGGGATCTCAGAGGTTTCAGGGGTTACGGAAGAAGCTCAGAGAGCGAAGATGCGGGCGATGAAGAAGCCCGCGAAGATCACGGCGCCCAGGGCGATCAGCCAGACCCAGACGCCGGGGTGTTCCCACATTCCTCCGTCCGCGCGTTCCTCATGTGCCTCGGCGATCGAGCCTTCGGCCGGGGGCGTTTCCTGTGGTGGCACGCGAGGATCTGTCATGACTTCAGGCTCACGCAGGTCGCACGTGCGCGCATCCGCAGATCACCGCTATGCAGGAGCAGATGATCAAGAACTCACTCGCAAAGCAGCGGGCGATGCTCTCAGGGGGTGGTGTCGCCGCGTACCAGGGGTAGACACACGGGCTGGATGCCCTCGGGGAGGTCATCGGGGCGGCACCAGCGGGCCTCCAGGATCTCGAAGGGATCGAGGACCAGTTCACCGCCGAGGAGACGCGCCTCATAGGCCACTTCCATGCGGGTGCGGAAGCCGCTGTTCAGCATGACCAGGCGGCCCACTTCCACATCGAGACCGGTCTCCTCTTTGACCTCGCGAACCACGGTGTGCCGGAAGTCCTCACCCTTGTGCGCGAAACCGCTCGGCAGACCCCACTGACGGTTCGGCGGCCACATGCGGTGGCGCAGCAGCAGAACCCGCCCCTCGTCATCGCGTACGACACCGATCACGCCAACCACGAACTTGGCGTTCAGGGTCCACACAATGCGGTTCTGAACGGGGCGCAGGAGCCGCCAGAGGCGGGCAATGAGTTGTCGCACGGGGCCTCGGACGGTCGGAATCAAACGGGACGTCACCGTTGGGAACGCTACAGCCTCGTCTCTGTGCCCATGGCGGCGCGTTGTCTGTTTCCTTCGACGGTGCCGATCTCATTGGCAGGACGGTCTCCATCATCTACCTGGGGGTTGACCGGGAAGACAACCTGGAATCGCTTGATCAACGCCGCATCCCACAGCTCGGTCAAGGCCGCTGCGTCGAACGCATCGTCGACCTCCGCGATAGCGGCCCGCGTCGCGCGGTCTCGGTCGGCCAGCGGCCTGCCGGTGAGGTCCTCGCGAGCGTCCTCGATCGGGGAATCCCCAGGAACGAAGGCCTGAAGAGCGGTCAGGAGCCCCGCCAGATGGCCAACGGGAGGTGCGGGGCGAGCTGAGCAAGCGGTTCGGATTCCTTCATGGCCTGTCGGATGGCTCCCGTATGGCGGGGCCCCGCACGGACAGGTCATTGCCGAGCCGGTAGATCACCTGGTCCGAACCGGCCGGGTCGTAGCGTCTCCTGTGTCGTGTTGTTGGCGTTTTTCGGCCTGTTCGTCGAGGTTCGAGGGGCCACATGCTGGCACGTACATGCCGTAGGGGGTCGTCGTGATTGCCATGCGTACTGCCAAGCGTTCTGCCTTGCGCTCTGTGAAGCATCTGCGAGTTGTCGTCCGTGCCGTTGTCGTAGTGGCGCTGCTATTCGGCTGGTCCGCTGCTGCCGGATCGGTCGCTCACACCGTTGAGCGGGCGGAGGGGCAGGCGGCTGTTGTGGTGCGTGGCGGCGACACGCTCTACAGCACGGTCAGCCGTTGCACGGTGGGCTTCAACGCCCGTTCCGGTTCCACGATGTACGCGTTCGTTTCGGGTCGGTGTGCTCAGGGCGCCACCACCTGGTACGCCGATGCCGCTCTGACGGTCAGTGTCGGTGTCACCGTGGGAGTGAGTTTTCCGGGCAACGACTATGCGAGTGTCCGGTACACGAACACGGCCGTTTCCTACCCGGGTGAGGTGTCGCTGGGCGCCGGCGCCGGTACTCGCGACATCACGGGCGCGGCGAACCCCACGATCGGGCAGTCGCTCTGCCATGTCGGGCGAGTCGGCGGATACCGCTGCGGCAGCATCCAAGCGGTCAATGTCACCGTCAACTACGGCGGGGGAGTGGTGTCCGGGCTGTTCAGGTCCAGCATCTGCTCCGAGCCGGGAGACACCGGAGGCCCGGCCTTCTCGGGCGGCACGGCGCTCGGCGTCATCGTAGGCAGCAGCGGGAACTGCAGCGTAGGCGGCGTCACTTACTACCAGCCCGTGGTCGAGTGGCTGTCGACGTATGGCCTCAGCATCTACTGAGGTGGCCGGGTGACCGAAGCAGGCAGGTGAGACAACCGAAACCGTACTCCGGGCTGCACGCTCCAACATGTGGCTGGAATATGCCATAGGCATCCAGGGCGATGAGATAGTCGCCATAAGAGGGCGTCGCCGGACCTCAGGCGGTCGCATCGAGCGCCGCACGGCCGGAGAGCTCACGGCGCTCTCGCAGGCGGCCCCGTTTCACCTCCCCGCCGGGCGGGGCCGCCTCAGTTCCCTCCGACAGGCCGCTACTGGAACCCGTCGGAGCGCGACGATCAGGCTCCTGTATCTCCGAAGGCGCACCGGTTGCCCGGAGCGTACGACGGGGAGGCGAGAGGCAGGCGCCGGAGGGCACGCGGATGTCTGCGAATGCCTAAAGCCCCAGTACCTCGCCGTACTTGATGGCCCCGTAGGGCAGCGCGAAGCCGTACGGGGTCAGCGCCTTGCCCAGCGGGTACGTCTCCTGCGTGCTGCTCGGCGCGAACCAGACGCCACCCGACCTGAGTTCACCGGCGTTCTCCCCGGGTGCGCTCACCGCGGTGTCCCACAGCCCGTCGCGGTTGTAGTCGCCGACGGCCAGTTGGGCGCCGAAGCGGTCGCCGGCCTCGGCCGTGCCGGGCATGTTCGGGGTGCTCTGGCTACGGGCCAGTCCTCCGTACAGGCCCTGCTCCGTGCCGTTCATCGTTACGTATCCGCCCGCGTCCCTCACGGTGCCCACGTCCTCGCCGGGCACGCCGACCACCAGTTCCGGACGGCTGTCGCCGTTCAGGTCGCCCGCGGACAGCGCGGCACCGAAGTCGTCGCCCTCCTCGGCGGCACCACCGACCTCCGGGCTCGACTGGGTGATGCACTCGTACTCGGCGCCGAAGTTTGCGCTCTTCGAGCCCTTCGAGCCCTTGAGTACGAGGACCGCACCGCCGAGCCGGTTCTCGCAATGGGTGTTCTCCGACTCGGGGTTGGGCTGTACGAGTCCGACCGCGAGGTCGTCCGTACCGTCCTGGTCGAAGTCGGCGGCGGCGAGCGCACTGCCGCGGTCGGCGTCGGCGTACCACTGGGCGGGCCCGGACTGGTCGTCCCAGCGCGTGATGAAGGTGCTGGAGTCCTCGGTGCCCCGCCAGGTGGCGGCGAGGTCGTCGCGGCCGTCGCCGTCGAAGTCGCCGGTGGCCAGGGCGCGGGTGGCGCCGCCCATGCTGTAGCGGCGCAGGGTGGTGGGTGTCACCGGGGCGGCGGTGAGAGGGCCGGGGCGGAACCGGAGCGCACCGTGCTCCTCGCCGTTCTCGCCGAACGCGAGGTCGGTGTCGCCGTCGCCGTCGTAGTCACCCGTGGCGATGGTGCGCCCGATGCTGCTGTACTCGGATGTGCCCCTGGCCACGGTGGTGCCCTTGGGGTGCCACTGCAAGCTCTCCAGAACGGTGATGGTGCCCTCGTCCTTGAGCTGGTCGGAGGTGAGTGACTCCCCGCTCGCTCCGACCACGAGCTCGAAGACACCGTCGCCGTTCACGTCGACGGGCGCCAGGGAGGAGCCGAAACGGTCGCCCGCCTCGGGCGTGCCGGGGATGCCGGCCTCGGCCTGGCTGATGACGCCGGTGGACTGGTACGGGCTCTCCGCGCCGCCGTAGATCACGCTGATGTAGCCGGCCTTGGCCTTGCCGTCCACCGTCGCGTCGGGCATGCCGACCGCGATGTCCGCGTATCCGTCGCCGTTGAAGTCGAACCGCGGGGTTGTCGCGTCTGCGGCGCTTGCGGTGAGCGGCAGCGTGAGACCGGTGGCGGACAGTGCCACAACGGCGGCGGTGGCGGCCAGGATACGTACGCGCACAGGGCAACTCCCGTAGTCAGAAGGGGAAACAAGGGTTACTGGCTTCCGGGGCTGTGACTCATGAGGCGTACGAAGGGTTGTGCGAAGGTGGCCGTCCGGTGAACGTGGCTGACCGCGATCCCGCTCCCGCTGACCTGACCCACTCCTGCTGACTTGCTCTTCCTGTCCGCCCTGTCCACGGACCACGTGGTCCGTGGACAGGGTCAGGGTCAGGGACCCAGCGGACCTCAGGCAGCCGGAGCAGCGGCGCCCCTCGCCTCAGCGAAGGGGCACAGCCGCGCGGCGGGATCGGATCGCCGAAGCGTCAGGCGGACGCCGGCCGCAGGACGACCGGAAGCGCGGCGAGGCCGTTGATCGCCGTGGAGATCACAGGCACCAGCTCCGACTCGGGCACGGCCAGCCGCATGGCGGGGAATTGGGCGAAGAGCTGGGACAGCCCGATCGCGCTCTCCAGGCGGGCCAGAGGTGCGCCGAGGCAGAAGTGCGGGCCCGCGCCGAAGGCGAGCTGGCGGTCGTAGAGGCGGGAGTCGCGGATGTCGAAGCGCGCCGGGACCGTTCCGCGCTGTTCACGGTTGGCGGCGGCCAGACCGACGACGATCGGCTCGCCGCGGCGCACGGTCACTCCGTGGAGCACGGTGTCCCGCAGCGCGTACCGCATGAACAGGTTGCGCAGCGGGGAGTTCCAGTGCAGGCCCGCTTCCACGGCGGCCGGCCAGTCCAGCTCGCCGTCGAGAAGCGCGGTGAGCTGGTCGAGATGGGTGAGCAGGGCGTGGACGGTGCTGGTCAGCGAGTTGACCGTGGTCTCGTGGCCGGCCAGCAGGATGATCTCCAGGGTGTCGATCAGTTCCTTCTCGGTCAGCCTGTCGTCCTCGTCGTCCAACGCCTCGATCAGCGCGCTGGTGAGATCGCCGAGCGGGGCCGCGCGCCGGTCGGCGACCAGCCGTGCCAGCACCTCGCGCTGCCCGATGGCGGCCGCCTGCCGCTCGGCGCCGCTGACCTCGACGCTCAGCATGGTCGTGAAGTGGCCACGTAATCGGCGCTGTTGATCGGAATCGGTGAGGCCGAACAGCTCGCAGATGATCAACAGCGGGAGCGGATAGGCGAAACCCTCCTTGAGGTCCGTCACCGCGCCTGGCTCCACGGACGCCAGACCGTCCAGCAACTCCCGGGTGATCTCACGGATCCGGGGTGCGAACGCGTCGATACGCCGGGGAGTGAAGGCGTGACTCACCAGTCGGCGAAGCCTGCGGTGGTCCACCCCGTCGGCATTGAGCATCGACTCGCCGACGATCAGGTTGAGCAGGGGCCATCCGGCGGGTATCTCCCCGCGCGTGTACGCACCCCAGTGCCGCGGATCGCTGGAGAGGTCGGGGTGCGCGTCCAGCACCGTCTGGGCCGCCTCGGCCGACATGGCCGCCCAGGCGCGGACGTCCTCCGGCAACGCCACCGGCACCACGGGGCCGTGCCGCAGCCACTCGGCTGCCTCCTCGTGGGTGCCGCGGTTGGGATCGAGCGAGGACACGGGCTGGTCGAGCGACAGTTCCGAACGGTCGATCCGCATGGACAGCTCCAAGTGCACGTGGGATACGTTGCCTTGCGTCCGCCTACCGTGTGCGGCCGTACCGCGAAGGAAGCTGTACCGGGTGCGGGCCGACCGCCCGACAGGGCCGGGACCGCAGCCGGACACGAACCCCGGATCCGACCCCGCCACCGTCATCGTAACGACGGGGCCCCCGCGCATATGTACGAAGCGGACGAAGCTGAGACCGAAGAACTCAAGTCGTCTCATTCTCCCGGTAAGGTGACCGGATAGCCTGGTATCAAGCCACGAAACGGGCCGTTTCCGTGAGGGACCGGTCCAGGATTTCCAGGCCCCATGCCAGTTCCTCCTCCGTGGCCGTCAGGGGCGGGGCGATGCGCAACGTGCCGCCCATGCCGGGGAGTTGCACGATGTTCATGTGCAGGCCCAGTTCGAGGCAGCGGGCCGTGACTCGGGCGCCCAGGGCGTCCCCGGCCGAGGTGTCGGTGTCGCCCGTGGTGAACTCGACGCCGAGGAGCAGGCCCCTGCCGCGTACGTCGCCGATCACCGGGTGGCGGACGGCGAGTTCGTCGAGACCCTTGCGCAGGAACTCCCCGCGGCTGCGCGCTTGTTCGTCGAGGTGGTCGGCTTCGAGGACGTCGAGGACCGTGTTGCCGACCGCCGCGACGAGCGGGTCGGAGACATGGGTGGTGAAGAAGAGGAAGCCGCGCTCATGGGCCCGTTCCTCGATCTCCGCGCTGGTGACGACAGCGGCGAGCGGAAGTCCCGCGCCGAGTGTCTTGGACAGGGTGAGGATGTCGGGGACGATCCCGTCGCGTTCGAAGGCGTACCAGGTGCCCGTGCGGCACAGGCCGGTCTGCGCCTCGTCGAGGATGAGAAGCATCCCGCGCTCCCGGCACTTGCGGAGCAGCGCGGCGAAGTAGCCTGCGGGCGGCTCGATCACCCCGCCGGAGCTGAGGATCGGCTCGACCAGGCACGCGGCCAGGCTGCCGGTGGACTGGGCGTCGACGAGGTCGAAGGCGAGGTCCAGCTGGCGCTGCCAGTCGAGGGTCCCGTCGGGGTGCGTGATGTCGGGGTGGTGGGAGTGGGGGACGGGGATGGCGAAGTTGCCCGGCGCACCCGGTCCGTAGCCCTTGCGTCCCGCGCTGTACGTCGCCGACGCGGCGGCCTGGGTCATGCCGTGCCAGGACCGGGCGAACGACACGATCTCGTGGCGGCCGGTGACGAGTTTCGCCATCCGTACCGCGGCTTCGTTCGACTCCGCGCCCGTGGTGAGCAGCAGCACCTTGTCGAGCGGGTCGGGCAGCGTACCGGCCAGCCGTCGGGCCAGGTCGACGACAGGGCGGCTGAGCATGCCGCTGAAGAGGTGGTCGAGTCCGGCGATCTGCCGCTGGATGCACTCCACGATGCGTGGATGGCTGTGCCCCAGGATCGCGCTCATCTGGCCGGAGGTGAAGTCGAGGATCCGGCGGCCGTCGGCGGTGTACACGAAGCTGCCGCTCGCGCGCTCGATGATCTCGGGGGTGAAGGCCACACCGTAGCGCAGCAGATGGCGCCGTGCGTCGTGCCAGAACTGTGCGTCGCGGTCCGTGCCGGTCATGTCGCCTGCCCTGTCGTCTGCCATGACGTCGACGGTAGGGACGGGTCGAGGTTCGCGTCCATCACACGATGTCGGCTTTCCTGTGCGGCAGAACCGTACAAGAATCGCCGGGGTGATGAACCCGTGGAGGCTGAGGCTGCTCAGCCAGCTGGACACGCTCGGTACGGTGCGCGCGGTGGCGCAGGCCGGCCACCTCAGCCCGTCGAGCGTCTCCCAGCAACTTGCCGTCCTGGAGGCCGAGACCGGCACCAAACTGCTGGAACGCACGGGGCGGCGGGTACGGCTGACGTCCGCCGGGCTGATCCTCGCCCAGCGGGCCCGCGCGATCCTCGATCACATGGACGGCGTCGAGTGCGAGTTGCGCGGCTTCGGTGAGGAGCCGTCGGGGCTGGTGAGGCTGGGTGCGTTCCAGAGCGCCATCCACACGCTGGCCGTCCCGGCGGTGACCCGGCTCGCGGCCGCCCACCCCCACCTGGACGTCGAGATCCTCGAACTGGAACCGCACGCGAGCATGCCCGCCCTGCGTATGGCCGACGCGGACATCATCATCACCACGACCGACTTCGACGAACTTCCCCTGGGCCCGGACCTCGACCTGGTGCCGCTGGCCGAGGACCCGGTCCTGCTGGTCCTGCCACCCGGCCATCCCGCCGGACGCGGCCCCGCGGACCTGGCCGCCTTCGCGCACGAGGCCTGGGCCTTCGACATGCCCCAGTCCTACATGGCCAACCTCGCCCGGCGGCTGTGCCGCCAGGCCCGCTTCGAACCACGGGTCGTGTGCCGTTTCAGCAACTACATGATGGCGCTGCAGCACGTCGAGGCCGGGCTCTCGATCACCCTCCTCCCGGCCCTCGCCGTCGCCCACAGCCGCTACGACGTGACCACGCGTGAACTCGCCACCCCCGTCACCCGCACCATCACCGCCGCCGTCCGTCGCGGCACCCCCACCCGCGCCGCCGTCCGCGTCGTCCTGGACGCCCTGCGCCACGACCCGACGCTTCCGCCCCTCACACCGCCCACCGAGCGCGGCGCCGGGGCACCGCCGAGCGGCACGCCGTGACGGTTCACCGCGAGCCGTCGGCCAACTGCCCGCGGACACCTCCCACGACGAGTGGCGGCGCCTACTCGATCACTTGGGCGGTGCGTGCTGCTGTCAGCCACTGCGGGAACTCCCGCAGAAGCCGGTCGTACAGCAGCGAGTCGTCCAGGGTGTGGGGGTCGCGACCGGCGTGGAAGAAGCCCGCGTTGTCGACGATGCGGCAGTCCGGTACGGCCAGGGAGTCGAGGCGGTGCAGGAAGGCGAACTCGTTGTCGTCGGGGTCGCCGAACCCGACGAACTGCCAGAACAGCGGCAGGCGGGCGGCCTTGCACAGGTAGCGCTCGGCGGCGGCCTTGCTGGTGGGCCCACCGTCCGTCTGGAAGATGACCAGGGCGGGGTCGGTGCTGCCGGATGCGAGGTAGTGGTCGATGACCTCGTCCATGGCCCAGTGGTAGTTCGTCCGCCCCATGTGGCCGAGGTTCTCGTGCAACTTGTCGATGCGGCCCGGGTAGTTGCCGAGGCGGAGGTCGGTGGATCCGTCGACCTCGGTGGAGAAGAACACCACGGGCACGGTGCCGTCGTCGTCGAGATGGGCGGACAGGGACAGGACCTGTTCACCGAAGTGCTGCATGGTGCCGTCCTTGTAGTAGGACCGCATGGACCCCGACCGGTCCAGGACCAGGTACACCGCGGCGCGCACCCCCTCAAGGCCGTGTGTGCGCAGGCTGGTTCCGGCGGCCTTGTAGAGACTGACGAGGCCCGGGGCCTCGGTCTGCACTTTGGTCAGACTGACCGCCGCGGGGGCGTTGTGCACTTCGGTCATGGTTGCCGTTCCTGTAGCGGGTGCGATCGCCATAATGCGTGCCCTGGTGCGGATTTGGCGCGCTTTTCGCGGAAGTGGGCGCAGTCGTGAGCCGGGGGTCAGTCTGTGCAGTACTGGTTCGCCGCTTTGCCGCTGCGCTGCGAGACCCCGATCGGATGTGACGTGGATCACGGCAAAGTGAAAACCTGACGCGAGGGCCGCGCGTCTAGCAGGTGTGAGATCAGCCAGGGCACCGCTGCACGAGCTGGACGAGGAGCGTCTCGTCCGGCTGGTGGCGAAGGGCGACCGTGCCGCATTCGAGGAGTTGTACCGGCGTACTTCGCCGTGGCTGGCGGTGCGCCTGCGTCGCCGCTGCGTGGACGAGCAGATCGTCGCGGAGGTCATGCAGGAGACCTACCTGGCGGTGTGGCGGGCGGCGGGCGCGTTCGCCGGGGCCGCGGTCGGCGGGACGGCCACCGGCTGGCTGTGGACGATCGCGGCGCGCCGCCTGGTCGACGCGTTCCGGCGCAGGGCCCACCACGCGGAGCCCCCACCGGCCGCCGCCGTGCCGGAGGTCGCACCCGCCGCCGAGGAGGAGGCGCTCGCGGAGACCGTCGGCGGTGAGGTCGGGGACGCGCTGCGCTACCTCGCGCCGGAGTTGAGACAGGTACTGCAGGCCATGGTGCTCGACGGGCTGTCCGTCAGGGAGACCGCGGTCCTGCTCGGGCTGCCCGAGGGCACGGTCAAGACCCGGGCCAGGCGGGCCCGGACGGCGATGCGGAGGGCGCTGGTATGAGCGGGGAACACGCGTCGGGGCGGATCATCGAGGGGTACGCGCGTGGCGGCGCGGACCTCGCCGCCGACGAGGTGTGGGCCGTGGAGGCCCACCTGGAGGCGTGCCGGGTGTGCCGCGACCGGTTGTCCGCCGTGGTCACCGCCGAGGTGCCCGCGGTGGCGTCACTGGTCGGCACCGTGTGGTCCGGCCTGGAACCCCGGCTGGCGGTCACCGCCACGATGCGGCGCGGACGGTTCCGGCAGGCGTGGCTGTCGCGGCTCTCACGCTGGATGACACCAGCGATGGTGCCGTGGCTGGCCATGGTCGTCGGCGTCACGCTGCTGGCCCTGCTGCTCGACGTGGTCGGCGCGGGCACGGGCGAGGTGTCGATGGTGCTGCTGTTCTCGCCGGTCCTGCCCGTACTCGGCGTCGCGGCGTCCTGGGCCCGCGGACTGGACCCGGCGTACGAGCTGACGGCCTCGGCGCCCAGGGCCGGGCTGCAACTCGTCCTGCGGCGCACCGCGTCCGTGCTCGGTGTGGTCGTCCCCGTGCTGCTGGTGTGCGGGTGGCTGACCGGGGTGATGGTGGCCCAGTGGCTGCTGCCCTGCCTGGCCTTCACCACGGCGACGCTGGCGCTCGGCGGTGCCGTCGGGATGACCCGTGCCGCTGTCGCACTGGGCGTCGTATGGGCCGCGGTGGTCATGGCGCCGACCGTGGCTACCAGCCGGACGGCCGTCGTGCTGCGGCCGGACGGCCTGCCGGTGTGGGCGCTGCTCGCGGCACTGGGCACCGCGGTCGTGATCGCCCGCAGAAGCGCGTACACCGTGCTGGACCCCCATCGATGAGCAACGCAACAACCAACCGACAAGAACCAACCAACAAAAGCCAGCCGACAAAAGCCAGTCGACAAGAACCAACCGAAAGGAACACCACATGACGTCCGCGGTCAACGCGGCCGACCTCGCGCCGACGGCCTACGCCTGGGAGATCCAGGCCACCGGGCTGAAGGTCAGGGTCGGCAGGAAACGGATGGCCGTCGACGGCCTCGACCTGCGGCTCGGCACCGGCGTACACGGCCTGCTCGGTCCCAACGGGGCGGGCAAGACCACCCTCATCCGCACGCTGGCCACCGTGCTGCGCCCCACCGAGGGCACCCTGGAGATGTTCGGCGAGTCCGTCGGCGGCCGGGGCGAGCACCGTGCGCTGCGCCGCCGGATCGGCTACCTGCCCCAGGAGTTCGGCTACTACAAGCGCTTCACCGTGCGCGAGTTCGTCGAGTACATGGCGTGGCTGAAGGAGGTACCGAAGGCGGACATCCCCGCCGCCGTGCAGCGCGCCGTGGAGCGGGTGGGCCTGGCGGACCGCGCCGACGACAGGATGAAGGCCCTGTCGGGCGGCATGGTGCGGCGCGTCGGCATCGCCCAGGCCATCGTCAACGACCCCACGGTCCTGCTCCTCGACGAGCCGACGGTCGGCCTCGACCCGGCACAGCGCCTGCGCTTCCGCGAACTGCTGCAGGAACTGGGCACCGACACCTGTGTGCTCGTCTCGACCCACCTGGTGGAGGACGTCGCCGCCGCCTGCACCGACGTGGTGCTCTTCGCCGAGGGGCGGCTGGTCTTCCAGGGCACCCCGGACGAACTGGCGGCGGCGGGTGGCCCCGAGCACGTGGGCGACAGCCCTCTGGAGCGCGGCTACTCGGCGCTGCTGCAGAACCCCGCCCAGGAAAGGGGCAGTTGGTGAACCTCCGTGTGCTGCGCACCGAGTTGAGGCGCTCCGTCGCCCCGTGGGCCGGCGCGGTGGTCCTGGTTCCGGCGCTGGCGTTCCTGTACCTGGTGGACGCCGCGTGGTGGAGGGGCACCACGGCGTGGACGGCCCAGTGGACGTCCATGGCCATGTGGACCCGCTCCCTGCTGTTCTACCTGTGGCCGCTGGCCGTGGGACTCGGGGCGCTGCAAGGGCTGCGCGACCACCGCTCGAAGATGTACGAGCTACTGACGAGCACGCCGCGCCCCGCCCGGCACCGCGCTGCCGCACTGGCGGGCACGACGGCACTCACGCTGACCTCGGCCTTCGCGCTCCTGGTCCTCGTGGGCGGGGTCCAGGTGTGGGGCAACACCGGTTACACGCACGCCGGTTGGCTGCCGATCTCACTGGTCGGGGCGTTCTTCCTCGTCGCGGGGGCCGTGCTGGGCATGGGGGCCGGGCGGGCCCTGCCGTCCGCGCTCACCCCGCCCGCGGTGGCCATGGGCGCCTTCGTGTTCACGGTCCTGATGCACATGTCCCTGGGCCGGACGAAAACGGTCATGGAGGGCGGGCTCCCGGGCACCGAGCCGAACCGGGTCTCGCTGCTGTCACCGACGGTGGAAGAGGTCCGCGACGCACTCGTCACGCTCTCCGCGTCCGTCCACCTCGGGCAGACGGTCTGGCTGCTCGGCATGGCCGCGACCGGCTTCGCCCTGCTGATCGCCGCGACCCCGCGAGCCAGGCTCACCGCACTGACACCCCTCCTGGCGGGCGCGGTGATCGCCCTGCTGGTGCTGCCCTCCGACCCGAACCGGATGTACGTCGTCGACCAGGCAGCCGCAGAACCGGTCTGCGACGGCCCGGTGTGCGTGACGACGACACAACGGGCACGGCTCGACGACGTCGCGGGCCCGGGCAGGAAAGCGCTGCGCCTGCTGCACGCCGCCCTGGGCGGGCAGGCGCCGGTTACGGTCCGGGAGAACGCCGCCGTACTGCCGCAGGGCTCCACGCCCCGATGGTCCCGCGAGAGCGTGCTGTTCGACTTCGACGAGGACATGATCACCGGCGTGCGGGGCGAGGAACTGACCCGGGCCCTGATCGCGCAGGCCATGGTGCCGATGTGCGTCCCCGTCGGCTGGAGCGGCACGGCGGCCGACCCCGCCGCGCAGAGCGTCGCGGTCGCCTGGGTCACCGGCGCCCTCGAACCCCTCGCGGGCAACGGGTTCCCCGCGGCCGAGCAGACCGCCGCGGCCCGCCCGGTGTGGAAGAAGCTCAAGGCACTGCCGCGGGACGAACAACTGTCCCGGATCAGCGCGATGCGCACCACCGCGCTGTCCTGCGAGGGCGAACCCCTCGCCGCGCTCAAGGGCGGTGCTTCCCGGTGATCCCGCTGATCCCGGTGAGGTGGCTGACGCTGTACGCCCGCTCGCGCCAGGTCCCCGCGTCGCTCGCCGCGGTGGTCGTCAGCGCGGTCACTGTGGCGGTCCTCGCCCGGGACGGGAGTGGGGGCGAGGGGCCCACCGAGCCGGGGCTGCCCGTGCTCGTGCTCGCCGCCGGGGCGATGGCGTTCTCGGTCGGGCTCGGCGGACAGGACCTCGCGCTGGACCGGACGGCCGCGATCCGCTGGGTGCCCCGCAGAGCGGCGCACGTGCTCTTCGCGGGAGCGGTCGTCGCCGCGGCGCTGCTGACCGTGCAGAGCATGGGCGAGGACATGGCCACCCCCGCGTTCGTCGTCCGCGACAGCGCGGGTCTGATGGGGCTGGTCGCCCTGGGTGCGACGCTCGCGGGCGGCCAGTACGCCTGGACGCTGCCGTTCGCCTGGCTCTCGTACGCCTTCTTCGCCCCGCCCCCGACGAGTACGCCGACGCAGGTGGCGACCTGGATGCTGCTGCCACCCGGCACGGCCGCGGGCACCTGGACGGCACTGGTTCTCACCGTCGTCGGCACAGCGGCCTACGCCTTCGCGGGGCCGAGACGGTAGCCGGACCCGGGCGTCCAGCGGTTCCGCGGGTTGTGCGGGTTGTGCAGGGCTCCGGCTCACCTGCGGTGTCGGGACGTCAGGCTTGTGTGCCGGGCTTCTGCCGCAGGCGGGTGGCCAAGGTGGTGGCGAACTCCTCGGCGCGGGCGAGCTGGACGCGGAGTTTGTCGACCTGCTCGGAGGCGGCCCGCTCGTAGACGCGGATGCGGTCGACGAGCGCTTCGCGCTCGTCGTCGGTGAGGCCGGCTTCGTCGTCGAGGCGGCCGGTGGCGTCCAGGAGGTCGCGCATCTGGTCGAGGGTGAAGCCGAGAGGTTTCATGCGGCGGATGACCATGAGCCGCGTGACGTCGGTCTCGGTGTAGAGACGGAATCCGCCCTGGGAGCGGGCGGAGGGGATGACCAGGCCGGTTTCCTCGTAGTGGCGGATGGTGCGGAGGGACAGTTCGGTCCGCGCGGCGACTTCGCCGATCTGCATGTGCTGGTCGTCCACGCCCGTGGTCCCGGCCCTTCTCGTCGTGGCGGTATGCGTCCTGTGCCACCCCACCAGTCTCTACTCTAACGTTAGGGTAGAGTTGCTGATGGGGGTGGCCTGGCCACCCCGCTGCTGTCGTTCCGGGGCCGATGGCGCCCCCGGCGAAGTCCCGATTCTTGCAGGAGAGAGCGTGCGCGAGCCCACGACGCCCGTCGCCGCCGCTGCCTGCCCACCGTGACCCTGCGCCCCTGACGGCGAGCCGCCGGCGCCGAACACGCGCGCCGGGCTCCGGCTCCGTCCTCCCTCCCCTCGACATCCGACCCGTCCTGCGGGTCGTCCGCGTGGCGCCGGCCCGGCAGCCCGCGGTCCTTCCCGCACGCCCCGGTCCGCTGTGGGACGTGCCTGAGCACGACAGGTACGCATCTCCTTGTCCACCACCGCACCAACTCCTGCCGTACGTCTGCGCGGCCTCAAGCCCGAGTGGCTGAACGACCCGAAGGTCTGGCGCACCGAAGTCCTGGGTGGCCTTGTCGTCGCGCTCGCGCTGATCCCCGAGGCGATCTCGTTCTCGATCATCGCCGGGGTCGACCCGGCGATCGGTCTGTTCGCGTCCTTCACCATGGCCGTGACCATCTCGATCGTCGGCGGCCGGCGCGCGATGATCTCCGCCGCCACCGGCGCCGTCGCCCTGGTCATCGCCCCGCTCAACCGCGAGCACGGCCTGGGATACCTGGTCGCCGCCGTCATCCTGGCCGGCGTCATCCAGATCGTCCTCGGCGCGCTCGGGGTGGCGAAACTGATGCGCTTCGTCCCTCGGTCCGTGATGGTCGGCTTCGTCAACGCGCTCGCCATCCTGATCTTCATGGCCCAGGTCCCCGAGATGCACGACGTGCCCTGGCCCGTCTATCCGCTGATCGCCGGCGGGCTGGCGCTGATGGTGTTCTTCCCGAGGATCACCACCGTGGTCCCGGCCCCGCTGGTGTCCATCGTCATCCTGACGGTCATCACCCTCGCGGCCGGGATCGCGGTGCCGACCGTGGGCGACAAGGGCGACCTGCCGTCCTCCCTGCCGGTGCCGGGGCTGCCGGATGTGCCGTTCACCCTCGACACCCTGACGACGATCGCCCCGTACGCCTTCGCGATGGCGCTCGTGGGTCTCATGGAATCGCTGATGACGGCCAAGCTGGTCGACGAGATCACCGATACGCACTCCTCGAAGACCCGTGAGTCGATCGGGCAGGGCGTCGCCAACATCGTCACCGGCTTCTTCGGCGGCATGGGCGGCTGCGCGATGATCGGCCAGACGATGATCAACGTGAAGGTGTCCGGAGCCCGTACCCGCCTGTCGACCTTCCTCGCGGGCGTGTTCCTGATGGTGCTGTGCATCGTCTTCGGGCCGGTCGTCTCCGACATCCCCATGGCCGCCCTGGTCGCCGTCATGGTCATGGTGTCGTTCGCGACCTTCGACTGGCACTCCGTCGCACCCAAGACCCTCAAGCGCATGCCGGTCGGTGAGAGCGCCGTCATGGCTGTCACCGTGGTCTGCGTGGTCGCCACGGACAACCTCGCCATCGGCGTCGTCGTCGGCTCGATCACCGCCATGGTCATCTTCGCCAAGAGGGTCGCCCATCTCGCCCGTGTCACCGCGGTCACCGGCCTCGACGGCAGCACCGTCGTGTACTCCGTGACCGGCGAGCTGTTCTTCGCCTCCTCCAACGACCTCGTCGGCCAGTTCGACTACGCGGGCGACCCCGACAAGGTCGTCATCGACCTGACAGCGGCCCATATCTGGGACGCCTCCTCCGTCGCCGCCCTCGACGCCATCGAGACCAAGTACAGGCAGCGCGGCAAGACGGTGGAGATCATCGGCCTGAACGACCCCAGCGCCGACCTCCACGGCAAACTCACCGGCGAATTCGCCGGCAGCCACTGACCGGCCGGAGGGACCGCCCGAGACACCAGCCGTCGAAACGGCGTACGACACCACAACAGGTGCCGTACGCACGGCAGTTGTCGTGGGAGGCGTGGCCGAGGTCGTAGCGTGGGCTCATGCCCGAACGCACGTACACACTCCACCGACTTCCCTCGGCTACAGCCTTTCCGTACGGCTTCCATGAGGGCCCCGACGCACAGTTGTCGGCGCTCGACGTGGACCCTGCGAGGCCGGATGCGCCGACG
This sequence comes from Streptomyces sp. NPDC127119, assembly GCF_042677425.1. Taxonomy (NCBI): domain Bacteria; kingdom Bacillati; phylum Actinomycetota; class Actinomycetes; order Kitasatosporales; family Streptomycetaceae; genus Streptomyces; species Streptomyces sp. NPDC127119. Next base: position 57,079 of record NZ_JBHXTO010000003.1, read on the forward strand.
CAGTACGAAGGGTTGGAACCTGCGGCCGAGAAGTACCGGCACGTGTGTGGCCCGATACCGGTGGACGCGGTGGACGCGGTGGTTGCGAGGGGGACGTGGCGGTGACGGGTCGCCGCGCGGCGTGGCGGTGGGCTGTGACGGTGTGGCTGATCCTCGTGGCAGCCACAGGCGGGCTGACGCTGTGGTTGCAGGACTCGGGGGAGTCGCAGCGACACGGTGGGAAGGGGCCCGGCCCGACAGCGTCACTCCCGGACGAATGGCAGTCGGCGTGCGCCGACGTCACGCCGGACGAGAACGGCCAGATGCTCTGCTTCTACAGGACTCGCTAGAGCCGCGATACGCGGCCGGTACCACGGCGGCCAGGACGGCTCTCACGCGACGGGAACGGCCAGAGGTTCAAGCAGTGTGCGATCGCCGTCGAAGCCGTGCTTCAGCGCTGCCGCCGTGTCCTCGTGCGGGGTTCCCATGCGGACTGCGCTGATCTGGTCCAGATGCTGAAAATGCTGATCGCCGAGTACGAGTTGGAGCGAGCGCAAGTACTCCTCCAGCTGAGTCAGGGTCCGCGGGCCGACGATCGGGATCAGAGCGGTGTGGGCTTGTCCGGCGCGGTGGCGGAGCCAGGCCAGGGCGACCTGGATGGGGCTCGTGCCGTTCTCTTCGGCGATCGCGAGCACGGCGTCCACGACGGCGGTGCGCTGCGCGGTGCCCTCGATCGTGTCGCCGCGAGCGCTCAACCGGCCCTGTTCACCCTGCCGGTACTTGCCGGTGAGCAGCCCTCCGGCCAGCGGGGAGTAGAGGAACGCGCCCAGGCCGTGTGCCTGCGCCATCGGCAGCAGTTCCCGATCGGCGGAGCGTTCGGCCAGGCTGTACTCGGTCTGGATGCCGACCAGTGGGGCCAGGCCGTGCAGGTCGGCCCGCACCGCGGCACCGGCGACCCGCCAGGCGGGGAAGTTGGACAGGGCACCGTGGAGGATCTTGCCGGAGCGGATCAGATCGTCGAACCCGGCCAGGATCTCCTCGACCGGGGTGGTTCCGTCGGGGAAGTGCGGCATGAAGACGTCCACGTAGTCGGTGTCGAGCCGACGCAGGCTTGCCTCCAGGGCGCGGACCATGGTCTTGCGGCTGTTGCCTGTGGTGCCGGGGCGGGGGTGCTGCTGCCGCGTTCCGCTGTACTTGGTGATGACGACGAAGTCGTCCCGCCGGTCGCCGAGCAGCCCGCCCAGCACGGTTTCGGCTTGGCCGTCCTGGTAGAGGTTGGAGGTGTCGAACGTGGTGCCGCCGGCGGCGACGAAGGCCTCGAAAATCTGCCGCGAGCCTTCGGGGCCCGCGCCGGTGTCCGACAGGCCGAAGTTCGCCGTCCCGAGCGCGTACTCCGACACGCGCAGTCCGGTCAGTCGGCCGAAGGTCCGGTAACGCATGGCAGCTCCTGGTGTGTGGTGGTGCGGTAGGCTCGCCCACCGTAACAAAGAAAATCGAGGGGTCACTCTTTTTTATGCCGAAGGTCAGCCAAGAACACATGGACGCCCGCCGTCGACAGATCGTGGACGCCGCCCGGGCCCGTTTCGCGAGCCACGGTTTCGCCCGCACGTCCATGGCCGACATCGTCGCCGAGTCGGGGCTCTCGAACGGGGCCATCTACCGCCACTTCACCAGCAAGGACGAGATCGTCGTCGCCGTCTGCGAACAGGGCGGCGAGGCGTTGCCGAAGGCGCTCACCGTCGAGGCTGTCGAGGGCTTCCTCGAACACGTACGTGTCCGGGCGCGTGAGACGGGCCATGCCCGGCTGGTGGCCCAGATCTATGCCGAAGCGGCGGTGTCACCGCAGCTGGCGGCCGTCGTGCGACAGCAACTCGCCGCCATGAGGGCGGCGGTGGCCGAGTTGGTACCGGATCGGCGGAAGCAGCACGCCGAGCAGATCGCCGAGGGGTTCGCGGCCGTGTGCATCAGCTACAGCCAGCAGCTGGCCATCCGCGGCGACTTGGATCCGGCGCCCTTCACGGCGGCGCTGATGGCAATCGTCAAGGGATAGCCGAGAACCGATTCGCCGGCTGGATTCGGGCGGCCTCGTCGAGGCCTCCGGGCGCCCAGGCCGACGGCCGGGTGATGGCACCGCCGCACGGTCCGAGGCGCCCGGCGAGGCGTCCGGCAAAGCGCCTCGCGGCGTTGTGTACGACCCGAGCACAACCATGCATGGGGCGTACTCCGCCTTGCGATGCGTCTCGCCGGACACCGCGGCCTGATCCGACATGATCCAGCCGTACGGTTGCCCTCGATATCTACATGAACAAAGCTACTTGGGGTCGAGGTCGCCGTGAGCGCGGCTTCTAGCCGTTGCCGACGGTCAGGAGGCCGAGGCGGGTGGCGAGCCGGGTGGGGAGGTCCAGGAGGCGGACGCCCTCCTGCTCCTGGGGGTCGGTCCTGGCGACCAGGCAGACCATGTCCTGGTCGCCGGTGTTCACCGGCATGTGCGGGGTGTCGGCCGGGATGTGGATGTAGTCGCCGGCGTGCAGGGTGACGTGTTCGGTGAGGTCCGGGCCGTGCCAGACCTCGACCTGCCCGGACTGGATGAAGATGGCCGACTCGTGTCCCTCGTGCAGGTGAGGACGGCCCCTGCTGCCGGGGGCCATCACCAACTGATGGAGGCACAGAGCCAGGGCGCCGGCGGACTGGGCGCTGATGCCGGTTGCAAAGGTTCCGCCCTGAACACCCTGGTAGCTTCCGCTTCGTACTACTGTGCACTGCTTTGGGTTTGTCACCTCCGCAGTACAGCAGCGGGCCCGGAGCGTTCGAGCAGTTCACGCCAGCGTGGAGAGCGGCGCTACGGCTGGCCTATGCGCAGACGTTCTGCTTGTGAGTGGGCTTCGGCTTCGGGGTGAGGGTCACGCTGGGACTCGGATCCGGGCTGGGGCTCAGGTCGAGGCTGACGTAGCGGCCGTTGAACGCCGCGTGCTGGGTCGCCGGCGGCAGGGGCACCGCATCGCCGAACAGCTCTCTGGCCCGCGCCTGGATCCTGCCAACGGGGGATCACCCCGCTGCACCTTCAACCGTCGTAGCGCCTGCGCCTGACGTTCCAGCTCCTGTTCATACAAGCTCGCGCCCTCAGCGCCCGCTACGCCCTGAACGCTCTCAGCGCCCTCGGCCTTCGTGTCGTGCTCGCCCACCGTCGCCCGTTCCCCCTCCAGCTGTGCTGAGCAGGCTAGAAGGGCGGCGGTGGGACAGCACCGAACTTGGCCGAACAGGCCGCCGATATGACACAGGGGCAACGCTGCGTTCGACCAGGTAGGAAGAGTGTTCACCTGCACTGGCGAGTTGATCGGGTGTCATCGGATCTGTTCGGCCCGCGCCCGGCGTCGCCCAGCCGGGCGGGACGGTTGCGCCATGAGCACTCCTGAGCCCGTCCAGTCCGTCCCGGCCGCCCGCCCCGATGCCGCCGTCCCGTCCGTCCGAGCCCACAGGCTGGTCCGGCCCCGTACCCACCCCCGGTACCGAGCCGTTCGTGTCCCTGCACACCGCCGTCGTCCTGCTCGCAGGCGTGGTCATCGGCTTGGTGATCGCCACTCTCACCGTTCTGTCCGGCGTGCACCCGGCCGCCGCGGTCGTCGCCGGACCGACCGCCGCCGGCGCCGGCACCACCGTCCTTCGCACCCTCATCCGATGACAGAGCCCGCCGGGCCACGAGCTGACCGGGTACGCCGCAGGGGTCACCCGCGACATCGTGGCCGCCGATGCCGATGCCGATGCCGATGCCGACGCCTGCAGTAGGCGTGGCACCGGCGAGCAGGTCCGGAAAGAGCGCTACGACGTCGGCCGGCCGAGTAGACGCCCGCGTCAGCCGCGCCGACGTACCCCTCCCCTCTCCCTGGTCACTTGCGCCAGAAGAGGTGGTGGGTCATGCCGCTCGGGCTGGGCACGATGTCCAGGTGGAAGCGGTCCAGCAGCTGGTCGGGGGAGTCCCACAGGCGTAGCCCGGTCCCGAGTTTCACCGGTGCGACGGCCACGTGCAGGGTGTCGACGAGGTCGGCGTCGAGGAACTCCCGGACCGTGCTCACGCCGCCGCCGAGCCGTACGTCCTTGCCCTGCGCGGCCTCGCGCGCCTGTGCCAGCACCGTGGCGGGGTCGCTGTCCACGAAATGGAACGTGGTGTCGGAGAGCGTGAAGGACGGACGCGTGTGGTGGGTCAGGACGAACACCGGCGTGTGGAAGGGCGGCTCGTCACCCCACCAGCCGCGCCACTCCTCGTTCTGCCAGGGACCGCGCTGGGGTCCGAACTTGTTTCGGCCCATGATCTCGGCGCCGATGTTGTGGGTGAAGTCCCGGGTGAAGTAGTCGTCGAGGCCGCGGCTCCCGCCGGGGTCGGTGCGGTTGGGCCAGTGTGCCGTGGCGCCGGCCCACGCGAAGAGCTTGCCCGGATCGATGTCGTGTCCGAAGGGTCGCTCCAGGCTCTGGTCCTCGCCTGCGGCGATGCCGTCGCTTGAGATGGTGAAGTTCTGCACGCGCAGTAGTTGATCCATGTCTTCCCTCATCAGGTCCCGTCGTCTCCTCGTACGGTGATGTGTCCTACATCAGAGCGTCGAACGGGACGCGGACGGATCGACAGTGGCCTCGAAATTCTTCCAAAGAGTGCCCCACGCGACCGTTCTCGGGGCCGACGGCTCGCCGGTGCCACGGTTCTCGGTGGCACCGCAAGCGGTGGGCAGGCCCGGGGCTCGCCCACCGTCACCGGACGCCGAGCGGGTGACTACGAGCGCTGGTCCTTGTCGGGGCTGAGAGGGAACGTTGCCTCGTCACGGTTCGTGCCGTCGGTGATCCACCATCGGTCTTCGCCGAGAAGGGCCAGTTCCGCGCGGCCGTCCCCGTCCCAGTCGTGGACGGTGAAGAGCGTGCCGTCGCGCGGGACGTCCTCACTCGGCGAGGAGCGCTTGGTGGCGCGCCAGGGCTTCGACCCGAGCCCGTGCTCGGAGCCGCCCCGCAGCACCTCGATCCGCGCGTCCCCGGTCTCCTTCTTCTTGGTGAGCTGTACGGCCAGGTCGTCGCAGCCGTCGCCGTTGAGGTCCGCGGCGGCGAGCACGGCGCCGAAGCCCTCCTTGTAGTCGCCGCCGTCCATGGTGACCCACCTCCCCGGCTCCTTCCCGTAGCGGACGCTGACCTGCCCGCGCCGGTGGGGAGTGTCGATCTCGTCGTCACCGTCGACGAAGCTCCGCCCGATGGCGATGTCCTGCCGCCCGTCGCCGTCGAAGTCGCCGAAGACGACGTTCTCGCCCTCCGGCAGCTGCTCGGGCTCTTTGCTCAGGCCGGAGGCGGTACGCGCGCCGCCGGTGAACAGAAGGGGCGGATCCCACGGGGAGTCGTACAGCGCGAGATCGGTGGCGCGGTCGTCGTTCGCGTCCCCGGCGACCAGTACGGGTGACGCGCCCTCGCTGACCGGGCTCGGGATCTCCACGGTCCGGGCGGGGGCACCGGAGCGCTTGAACGGCCCCTTGAGGACGACCAGTTCCTGATCCTCGTTCGAGAATCTGAAGACCGCCAGGTCCAGGTGGCCGTCCGCGTCGAAGTCACCGGCGATCGGCGCGGTGCCGTATCCGCTGCCCGGCAGGGGGACGCGCCCGTGCGGTCCGTCGGCCTGCGGGCCCTCGGGGCCACCCCACAGGATCTGGGCGGCGCCGCTGACGACGAGGTCGGCGTGGCCGTCCTCGTCCAGGTCGGCGACCGTGGGCTGCCACGACTCGTCGCCGTTGTAGATCTCGTCCGGCACGCCGAGGTCTTCCTGGGTGAGGACGGTCGTCCGGTCGTGGTCCGGACCGTGCTCGGAACCGGGCACGACGACCACGTCGACCTTCATGTCCCGAGGAGAGATCTCGTGCACCAGATCGACGAAGCCGTCCCCGTCGAGATCGGGGCCCGCGGGCGCGTCCTCAGCGGCTTCAGCGGCTTCAGCGGCTTCAGCGGCTTCAGCGTCCTCGCGCGCCGATTCGGCCGGTCTGCAGGGGCTGTTGGGCACCGAGCGCGGGCCGTCGGACGGGAGAAGGACAAGGAACGCCACCACCGCCACCACTACGAGGGAGACGGGTACGGCGTGCCATAGGCGCAGGTGGCGCAAGAACGGACCGCCTGCTGTCGGAAAGTGCATCAGCCCACTTCACGGGCGTGAACACGGCCCGCACAAGGAAGTGGATCATTTTGTTACGGGGGTGATGCACGTCGGCCTGCCCCCGGTTCCGCCCCCACGGGGACGTACGGTCGCGAGTTCGCCGGCCCGGGAGGGGGGGGCGAGCAGATCGTCCGGCGCGCCTGTCCGCCGGCGTACACAGCGCTTCTTCCGCCTTACGTACTCGCGTCGGCGGCAGCCTCTCGGTCATCAGGTCATCACCATTGCCGCCGGCAATGCACCTCGCTATGTTAATCGGGAATCACATTCCTGCTACACGACACAGCACGCTCGGAGCATGCAACCGGCGGATGCTGGGGCCCGACCCGGTTCCGTCCCCCTCGACGGGAAGCAGGTAAGTCAATGGAGAATCTCAGCAGGAGAAGGGCGCTGTCCCTCGGTGTCGCACTCGGTCTGGTGGGTGTGGCGAACCCTGCCGGGGCGTTGACCCCGTCGGGTTCGACGGGCTCGGTCGCGGGCGCCGCCGCGGGGACCGATCCGGCGTGGATCTGGGACGACGCGACGGACCCTCTGATGGTTTCTATGCTGGAGAACGGCCACGTGCCGACGATCAACACAGCGTGGGCGTCATGGGTGAACAACAACGACCCGCTGCCCAGCGGCCTCCCGGACGTGTTCGCCGCGCACCTGCGGCAGTTCAACCGGCTGCCTTCCTGGGCGGACCGCACCAAGCTGGCCCGCGCCGCCGACTTCAACCGGCGCAGGGACACGTACCTCTTCATGCTGTACGGCCTCGGCAGCGGAATCATGAGCACCGTGATCCCGCGCGAGGCCAAGAGTGTCTACTGGTCAGCGGGCGGCGCCGACATGCAGGACCGCGCTGCCAAGACGTTCACCTTCGGCTACGACCTGTCCCAGCTGAAAGCCTTCGAGCCGACGGGGCAGTTCGTCGTCACCGCCAACAAGACGCGCGTCGTGCACGCCGCGGTACGCCATCTGCTGCCGCAGTCCCCGCACTGGAAGGCGGTCGCCGACGAGACCGTTCCGATCAGTGCCGCCGACATCCTGGTCACCTTCCACAGCCTGGGCACCTTCGTGTACAGGAAGCTGCTCGACTGGAAGATCCCGTTCCCGGCCGCGGACCAGGAGGCGTTCCTGCACTCGTGGAAGGTCGCCATCCACCTGCTCGGTGTGCCGGACGAGCACATTCCCCAGACGTGGGCGGCCGCCGAGAAGCAGGCGGCGCAGGTGCTCACCCCGATCCTCACTCCCTCCACCGAGGGCATCGCGCTGGCCGAGGACCTGCTGGGCCTGACCGCGCAGATCGACCTCGGCGTCACCCGCGGCTTCCTGAACGAGTTCGTGCGCTACGTCCTCAACGACCAGGTGGGCGACTGGCTGGGACTGAAGCGCGACTACGCGTCTGCCGCCCTGGTCCGTACTGCCTGGCCGGCGTTCATCCTGTTCCGCGAGGGCCTCTCGCCCGTCATGCCCGGCACCTTCTACGTGTTCGACCAGTTCGTGCGCGCCCTGGCCATGCTGTTCCTCAACAAGGGCTCCTCCGGGACCACCACCCCCATCACGATCCCCACCGGCAACAGAGCGGGCTGAGCCGTCGATTTCCGGCGGCTGTTCAGAGCCCCAGCGCGCCCAGCATCAGGGCGGTCACGGCCGCACGGTGGTCGGGGCTGTCCCGCCACCGCAGTCCGCGTCCCGCCTCGACGACCACTCCGAACCCGGCGTGCACCAGCACCCGGGCCTGGCGCGGGTCCAACTCTGGACGGACCAGCCGCAGTTCCTGTTCCCATACGGCGATGTGGTCGCGCTGGGCGAGGGCCACGGGTTGGCGCAGTCCGGTCGGCAGGCCGGCGAGTTCGGCCTCGGCGACGCTGTTCAGTTCGGTGTACTCGAAGCTGTAGGCCACATAGGTCGCCGCCAGTGCGACGACGGACTCGTACGGCCCCGTGACCTCGTGCAGGTTGCGCTCCACACCTTGGGCGAGCAGCCCGGCGGCCTGAAGGCATGCGGCAGCCAGGATGTCGATCTTGCCGGGGTAGTGGCGGTAGAGCGCGGACGGGGTCAGTCCCACGGCCTCGGCGATCTGTCCGTTCGTGACGCTGGCGAATCCGTGCCGGGCGAACAGCGGGATGGCGGCCGCGAGGATCTCCGCGCGTCGCGTGCGCGGCACCGGCCGGGCGGGCAGATCGATGTGGTACGCGCCGGGCCGGGCCGAGGCCGGATCGCTCGCCGCCACGCCCGACGCGGACGCCAACAGCAGTTCCTCGGCCCGGCGTTGGGCGATGGAGGTGTGGTGCATCGTGATGGATCCGATCGCGCCGAGGGCCGCCGTGGCCCGCAGTCGGTCGTCGGCCAGCGGGTGCTCGCGTTGTACGGCGTCATCGACCCGCTCGACGAGGTGACCGAACTTCGCGGCGAGACGGTGTCGGTCCTCGCGGCTGAGGTACCGGGCCTCCCAGCGGTACACGCCGCCCGACGCGCGATGCGCGACGGTGATCCGGGTGATGGCGGTCAGCACGTCCGTCAGGGCCGCCCCGGGCGGCACTTCGTCGAGTGCGGCGACCAGCCCGTCCACCATGACGTCGGCGCACTCGGCGAACAGCGCGTATTTGTTCGGGAAGTGCCGGTACAGGGCGGCTGCGGAGATGCCCACACCGGCAGCGACCTGTTCCATGGACGCCGAGTGGTAGCCGCGCTCGCTGAAGACCCGCCCGGCCGCCTCGACGATGAGCTGTCTGCGGTTACGGGGCCGAGCGGCCGCGGTGCGGTCGGCGGTCTCGGCCGAACGGGCGGACGGGGAGGCGGAGGCCATGCGAATCAGTCAATCACACGACGTCAGAAGCCGGGCTGCCTCGACGCCGCCTGCGCTGCCCCAACCGTCCGAGCCGCCCGCACCGCCCCACCCTCACCGCGGCAGACGGGCAGACAAGAGGGGGCAGACGGGCGGGCGGGCCGGAGCGGTTCGTGTCAGGCGAACGTGAGTACCGGCTTGACCACACCGCCGTCGCCCATGGCGGCCACGGCCGCGCCGATGTCCTCGAAGGGGAACATGGTCACCAGCCGGTGGATAGGGAAGAAGCCACGTTCGTAGAGACCAACGAGCTCGGGTATGAAGCGCGCGGGGTCGGAGTCCCCCTCGATCACTCCGTGCACCCGGACCCCCTTGGCGAGCAGGCCCATCACGTCGAACGTCACCTCCCCGCCGAGGCCGAGCAGGACGACGTCGCCGCGCGGGCGCAGCGCGCCGACGGCCCGGCGGGCCATTTGCGGACGGCCGGTGGTCTCGACGACGTGGTGCGCGCCACCGCCGGTGAGATCGCGGAGCGCCGCCACGAGACCGTCCCCGGGTGCCAGGGCTGCCTTGGCGCCGAGCGCGGTGGCCAGGTCGCGACGGGAGGCGACCGGATCGACGGCCACCACCGGGTCGCAGCCCACCGCCACCGCGGCCATCAGCGCGCTCAGGCCGACCGCGCCCGCGCCCAGGACGACCAGAGACGAGCCCGGTTCAGGGCGCAACCGGTTGAGGACGGTGCCCGCACCGGTCTGACCACTGCAGCCGAGCGGCGCGGCGACCGCGTCCGGCAGGCCGGCCGGCACCCTGATCACACCGCGTTCGTGGACGACGGCGTACGTGGCGAAGCTGGACTGGCCGAAGAAGCCGGCGTACAGGGGTGTGCCGTCGAGGGACAGCGGGGTCGTGCCGTCCGCGCGTCCGCCGGAGAGGTTACGGGCCCGCGCGGCCCGGCAGTAGGCAGGGTGACCCGCCGTGCACTGGTCGCAGGTGCCGCAGCTGGCGAAGGTGAGACAGACACGGTCCCCGGGCGCGAGGCCGGTCACCTCCGGGCCCACCATCTCGATCCAACCAGTGCCCTCATGACCGAAGACCATCGGGGTGAGGTGACGCGGCCAGCTGTCCCGCATCCCGAGGTCGGTGTGACAGACGCCGACCGCGGTCATCCTGACCAGCACCTCGTGTGCCCGTGGGTCCTCAAGGTCCGCGGTACGGACGGTGAAGGGGGCGCCCGGCGCCCCGGTGACCGCGGCGCGGACGTGTCTCACGCATACTCTCCGGCATGCGCGCCTGTGCCCGCGGCCGCCGGGACCCGCTCCAGGAAGAAGTAGTAGAAGGGGCCCTCCTCGGGGACCCCCTTGGCATGCATGATCCCCATCAGCGTGGTGTCGTCCACCTGCTTGAAGTGGTCGAAGACCGGCTGCCCGTCGTACACCATGGTGGCCGTCGTCTCGCCGCGGAACTCGACGGTCCACAGGCTGGCCTCGCCTTTGCCGAGTTCGCGGTTGGAGTACAACCGACCCGCCGCGTCACGGCACATCAGCGGCTTGACGTCGTGCACGGAGGTGAACGTCTTGCCGTACCAACCGGCTTTCTCCAGCTCGCCGTTGAGAGGGTGACCTGTGTTGAACTCGCCGCCCTTCCACTCCCCGAGTATGTCCTCGGGGCGGACGGTGGCCAACGCCACCCAGATCGTGTCGAGTTCGCGGGCGTCGACAGGGCCGTCCTTCTCCCGAAGCTCCTGGAACCTGGCGCGGGCCTCAAGACTGTCCATGCGACATGCCCTCCTTCGTCTGCTTAGCGATCGATCAGTAGAACTCGGAATCTGGTGTGTTCCTTGATGCTCAATGCCTGCCGCGGTAGCTCTAATGCCAGTATTACAGCGGGAGTTGATTGACGGCACCCCTGCGTCGAAGTTCTTAGCGAACGCTCAGTACATCTCGGATTGCGCTGATGCCCCGGAGTCGGCAAGGCAAGGACGAGGGGGCGTGAGTCTGAGTGTCGTCGAAGGGCCCTGCTCACGCCGGCTGCTGGTCGGACAGCGGCGACGTCGTGCTGTCCGCCGAGCGGACGTACGCCTATCCCGGCACACGGGCCGAAGTAGCGGCGCACTACCGGGCCGCAGCGCAACAGGACACATGGAGCCCGGACCCCGACGCTCTCCCCGACGACCTGACGTCGAAGAGCCAAGCCCAGATCGGAGGGTGACTTGGCTCGGGCCGTTGAAGGGAGCCAAGGACAGCACGGTCCTTGATGTGCGCAGCCCGTCGTTCTGCGTGAAGAGCGTCCGCGCCGCGTCGAAGGGAACGTAATCGGAGGTCACCAGCGAGACCTGGTCGCAGGGTGCACGGATCGTGTCCGTCAACTTCTCGTCGCTGTCCGGTTCCGCGCCCCAGGTGTCCCACAGCAGCGTCTCGACCCTGTTCAGCGCCGCGAGGTCGATCCGGATGTCGTGCGCGACGAACCACTCCCCGCACATCGGCCCCTCCTGCGGCGGGTGCAGCCCGAACGCCTTCGGGTCCACGTACTCGGCGACCACGTGGTCGGAGTGGAATCCGTTCGAGCCGAAGTAGTCGGCGAAGCCGGTCCGCAGGCGCGCCGGTGTGCCCGCGTGCCGCAGGATTGAGCCGTACAGCAGCGCGAAGTCGCGGCAGACGCCGACGAAGCGGTCACGAACGTCGTGCCGTTGCGTCAGCGGGGCGGCGTCCCGCTCGATGATGATCCGCAAGATGTCGTCGAGGTAGCGCGTCTCGGCATCGTTGTGCAGGCGGTCCTGCGGGATGGCATGGCCGAACGGTTCGCCTTCCCGCCGATGGATCATCAGGTTGCGTGCCATGCAAGGGAGTTGCGCCGCATCATTCGGTAGGTCGGCGTAGAGCGGGGCGAGGTCGTTGGGGTCGGAGAAGGCGCTCTGCGCGGCATAGAAGGCGGCAGCGTCCGGTGCGAGGCGGGCAGATGGCATGGCTGGACCACCAGAAGGCATCGGCTACGCGTTCGCTTGCCGGGCCGGCGGCCTCACCGTGTCAAAAATTCCGCGTAATTGTCCAGGCGACAGAATCCCCACGGCCCGCCGACCGTGGGGACAGTGTGCGTCGTCAGTGTCCGGCGACGACGCCCGAGAGCTCGTTGGTGCTCTGGGGCAGCGTGACGGAGGTGATCTCCTTGCCTGTCTCCAGGTCGATGGAGTGCAGCTCCTTCTTGTTCGGGTCGGAGACGTAGGCCGTGGCGCCGCGGACGAACAGGGTGGGCCGGGGCTGCTGCCAGTCCAGCGGTTCCTGCCATGTGCCGACGACCGGGATCTTCTTTTCGATCTTCCCGCTCGCCGGGTCGATCACATGGACCGCACCGTCCGTGCCGAGGACCAGTGCCTCACCCTCCGGGCCGCGGGCCAGGGAGCGGAAGGAGTAACTGGTGCCCAGGTCGACCAGGCGCAGCTTCTTCTTCTCGGTGTCGATGAGGGAGATACGCGTGGGCCGCTCCAACTCGGCCTCCGCGTCGGTCTTGTAGTCACCCAGGAGGACCGGAGAAGCGTCGCTGCCGGCCTGGTTGCCGATACGGCCGTAGTCGTCAGGGGCGTCGACCTTGCTGAACTTGCCGTCCTTGTAGATGAGTATCCCGTCCTCGCACCCGACGCCGATGGCCTCGTTCTGGGCAGCGGCCTCACCGTGCACTCCAGGGCACTTCTCGTAGCGCGCGAGTTCCTTGTTGTCCTTGTCCAGGACCAGTGCGCCGGTCCGCTTCTCCTCGGTGCCCAGGGTGCTGAGGAGTTCGCCGTTGGCCAGCTCGATGGCGACACCGTGGTGCGCCTCGGCGGAGGCATACGTGCGTCCCTGCGGCTTCTTCCCACTGCTCAGATCGGCGGGGTCGAAGACGTTGACCTCCCCGGTGCCGTCGGTGAAGAGCACCGTCTTGCCCGCGTGACGCACGACGTGGCCTGGCTTGGAGCCCTTGTACTCGATGTCGGTCAGAGCCTGTCCGGCCGCGTCGAGCACGCGAAAGCCGGCGTCGGTGGAGACGACCACATGCTCCTCGTCACCGGCGGGGTTGACCCGGTTGAAGCCGGGGAGCTCGATGGTCTTGCGCAGTTCGAGGCTTTCGCCGTCCAGGATGTACAGACCACCGTCGAAGCTGGCCACCAGCGGCTGGTTCACCGCGGTTGTGGGCTTGGAGCTCGGGGTCCCCTCGGCCTTGGCGTCGGAGGAGGCCTTCTCTTCTCCTCCGCAGGCACTCAGAACCGTGGACACCGCCAGGGCGAGTGCTGTGCCTGTGAGGGCTCTGGTGCGTATCGACTTGTTCATTGTTGTTTCCCTTTCTCGCCGCGCGGTGGCGGCAGTGGCCGCGGTGGCGGCAGTGATGCAGGACGGTTTCGGCCGCGTCGGCCGGTGGACGACGGGGCGCGGTGGTCGACGTGGTGTGGTGATGCGGACGGTGCGGTGGTGGGGACGGTGACGTGGGGGAGTCAGCCGACCGTCAAGCCCTCTTTGAGGCGTCGGTCAGGCCCTCGGCCAGGTCCGAGGTCAGGTCATCAGCCAAGCTCTAGGTCAGGCCGTCGGTCATGGCGGTGGTGTTGGCGCGCATCATCCGCAGATAGGTGTCGGCGCCCTCGCCCTTCGCAGTCAGCGACTCCGAGTACAGCTCGACGACTTGGACTCGGCCGCCCAGTTCCGTGCGCAGGACCTCGGCGAGTCGGGTGGGCTGTGAGGAGTCGGCGAACACGGTGCGTACGCCCGCCTGTCGCATCGCCACGGTGAGCGAGCGCAGGTCGGAGGAGCTGGGTGAGGCCAGCGTCGTGCCGCTGGGGATCACCGCACCGATCACCTGGAAGTCGAAGCGGTCGGCGAGGTAGCCGAAGACGTGGTGGTTGGTCACCAGGGCGCGCCCGTCCTCGGGGATGCGGTCGAAGGACTTCTCCATCCAGGTGGTCAGGTCCGTGAGTTCGTCGCCGTAGCGGTCGGCCCGGGCGCGTATCACGGACTCGTCCACGCCGTCGACGTGCTCGATCACCTGGTCGGCCATCAGGCGCACGGCCTTGCGCACCCGGTCCGGATCGGTCCAGAAGTGGGGGTCGGGTTGTCCATCCTCGTCGGTGGGACCACCGTCGTCGGCTGTGTGGAAGGTGAGCGGGTCTACCGCCTCCCCGGCCGCGAAGGTGGCGACGCCTGACTCGCGGGCGGCGTCCACATGGCGCAGGACGTTCGCCTCAAGTCCCAAGCCGTTGTGGACGACGAGGTCGGCCCGTTCCAGCTCGGCGGCCTGTAGCGCCGACAGGCCGAAGGAGTGCGGGTCGGCGTTGGGCTTCATCAGAACGGTCACGTCGGCCTCGTCACCCACGATCTCCCGGGTGATGTCGCCGAGGATGTTGGTGGTGACCACGATGCCGGGCTGATCCGCTTCGGCCGTACAGCCGGAGACGGCGGCGACCGACATCAGGGCGAGCAGGCCGACGCTGAGACTGCGCAGTCGTGCCACGTACACCCGCACGCGATGCTTCCGCACGCGTCGCTTCCTCGCGGTCCACTTCATCGGCCGGTCTCCGCCATGAGGACCGGCTCGATGTCCAGGTCGAAGGAGCGTGCCACGCGCAGGTCGTCGTTGTAGTCGATCTCGTACACCTTCTTGCCCTGGGCATCGTTGACGTAGGCGCGGCTGCGGTCGACCTCGATCACGGGCGCGCTGTCGTCGGTGCCGATGGGCTTCTTGGCGGTCAGGAGCTGCTCGGTCCGCGCGATGTGCTTTCCGGTGGCGATGTCGTAGCCGTGCAGTGAGCCGTCGCTCTCCAGGACGAGCAGGGGAGATCCCTCTCCGGCGGTGGAGGCGGCGACGACGGGCCCGGTGTCGACGCGGGTCCAGGTCTGTTCGGTGACGTCGAGAACCCATACGGCGTCGTCCCCAGCCGGTGCGGTGAGGGTGTCGCTGCCGGGCCGCTGGCGGAGGGAGGTGGCCCGTTCGTTCGTAGGCACGTCTCCGCTGTAGGGGATCTTCTCGGCAGTGAAGGCACCGTCTTCGGCACGGACGAGCAGAGCGCCGTCGGCGCAGCCCAGGACGACGCCGCGTCGGGTGACGGCGTCACCCCTGGGGGTTTCGCATTCCGCGCCCGGGGAGGCCACGCGCTTGCCCTTGCGATCGAGGACGACGAGCTGCGCGGCGTCGCCTTCGTCGGCGAAGGCGAGAAGGTGTTCGCCGAAGGGCACGACGGCGCCGGTGTAGGTGCCCGGCAGCGTCCGGGAGGAGGCGATCTCGCCCTTCTCCAGCTTGCTCCGGTCGTACAGGAGACTCTTCCCGGCCGTGTCGGTCACCGCGGTCACGACGACATCACTGCGCACCTGCGCCCGGCGGCTCACGGGGAATGCGCCGACGTTCCGTATCGCCGCGCTGTAGTAGTGGACGTGGTCCCCGTGGTCCACCGTCCAGGCGCCGCTGTCGAGCACGTGCGTACCGTCGGAGGTGTGGACGTAACCGAACCTTCCGTCCGTGCCGAGCCGGTTCGCACCTTCGATCCCGGCCGTCTTGTGCACCTTGCCGGTGATGAGGTCGAGGACCCGGCTGTCACCGTCGGCGGGGTCGTTGAGGATCAGGCGGGACTGCTGTTCGGCGGCCTCCTTCGCCCCCTCCACATACCCGTGCGCTGTGGGGGACGAGGAACTCGCCGCGGGTCGTGCGTCGTTGTCCTTCTCCCGCGCGCAGCTCGTGGCGAGCAACGCGGTGAGTACCAGTGCGGCCGAAGCCCACGGAGTGACGTTTCTGCGGACGGTCATGACGATCGCTCAGGCTTCTTTCAGTTGGCTTCGAGGGCAGGAACGGGGGAGGGGCGGGCAGCGCGGTGGCGCAGGCCGGACGCCATGTGCGAGAGGAAGAACAGGCTCACCGCGAGGGCCGAGACGGTCGCACCGGCCGCGGTGCCCAGATGCCAGGACAGCAGCAGGCCCCCGAACGTGGCGGCGGCGCCGAGGAGCGCTGCCCGGACCATGACCCCGTGGACGCTGCGCGCCCAGGGCAGGGCCGCGGCCGGCGGGGCGATGAGCAGGCCGAGGACCAGCAGCGTCCCCACGATGTGGAAAGAGGCGACGATCGCGAGACCGAGCAGACCCAGCAGCACGGCGTGGGCCAGGCGTGGCCGCAGCCCGAGGGTCTGGGCCTTGCGTGGGTCGAACGCCAGGGCCAGGAAGGCGCGGTGGCCGAGGACCGACACCACCAGTGCCGCGCACAGTGCCGCAGCGAGCAGGAAGAGGTCCTGCTGTCTGACGGCGAGGACGTCACCGAAGAGGAAGCCGGTCAGGTCCACCGCGAAGGACTGCGACCGAGACACGATGATCACGCCGAGCGAGAGCATGCCGACGAACAGCAGGCCGATCCCGGTGTCCTGGGACAACCTCCGCGTACGTCCCAGTGCGCTGACCCCAGCTGTCATGACGGCGGCGCTGGCCATGGCGCCGACCAGAAGGTTTCCGCCGAACAGTGCGGCCAGTGCGACCCCCGGCAGCAGGCCGTGGGACATGGCGTCCCCGAGGAAGGCCATCCCCCTCAGTACCACCCAGGTGCCCGCCAGCGCGCAGATCGCGGACACCAGGATTCCGCCCCATAGGGCTCGCTGCACGAAGGTCACCTCGAACGGGGCCGTCAACCATTCCATGCCGGGGACACTACAATGAAAATCATGTTCAAAACACCTCGCGAGTCACCCACCGCACGCCCGACGCAGACCCCGCACGTCCGCTTCACCGACCTGCACGCCGGCTATCCGGGACGCCCCGTCCTCAGGCAACTCAGCGCGGAGATACCGAGGTTGACCATGACGGTACTCGTCGGACCGAACGGCAGCGGCAAGTCGACTCTGCTCGGCGTGCTCGCCGGTGTGATCCATCCGACATCCGGCGAACTTCATCACGCAGGGGAACGGCAACCCGCGTTCGTGCCTCAGCGCGGAGCCGTCGGCGACAGCCTGCCGCTCACCGTCCGGCAGACCGTGGAGATGGGGTGCTGGGGCAGACGCGGGCCATGGCGCCGACTGAACCGCCGGGACCGTACGGTCGTGGACGCCGCGCTCGACCGGCTCGGCGTCGGCGACCTCGCCTCACGCCAGCTGGGAGATCTGTCGGGCGGACAACGCCAACGCACCCTCATCGCGCAGGGGTTGGCACAGGAGTCGGATCTTCTGCTCCTCGACGAACCGACCTCGGGCCTGGACCCGGAGGCCAGGGAACGCATCGAGACGCTGCTGACGGCGCTCGTCGCCGACGGGGTGACGGTCGTCCAGGCCACACATGACCTGGAGGTCGCACGCAGGGCAGGTGCCTGCCTCCTGCTCCAGGACGGCCGCCTCGCCGGACAAGGCCACCCCGAAGAGGTACTCACCGAGTCGGCGCTGGCCCGCATCTGGCAGACGCTCTGAGGGGGCGAGTCGAGGGCCATGCGGGAGCGGGACCGGCTGCGGGCCGTGGACGGCGTCGGCGCAGCGCTGATCAAAAGGCTTGGCGCCGGTCAAGAGGCTTGGTGTGAAGCCGAGTTGGGGTGTTGAGCGCTGGTACACGCCCTGCCTGCGTTTTTCGTTCGCCGGTGTTCGGATGGTGCCGTGCCGGACGCCGCGTCCCTATCGTTGCGCCATGACGGATGAACAACGACCCGCGCAGGTGTTCCCGAACCGTTTTCCCGAGGCGGCGGACTCCCGCTCCGGGGTGTCGCAGGACTACTGCCACTGCTTCAGCCCGGTCCGGGTGAGTTCCCCCGGCGCGAGGACGTCCTTCCATGCCGAGATCCAGGACACCAGTGCGCCGGGCTGGCTCCGGTTGCTGGAACTGATCGAAGAGGCGGCGGCCGACGGGCGGTCGGAATTCCGTCCGCTGCCCGAGCTGAGTCCTGAGGAGCGGCGGCAGATCGTGACGCTGCCGGCGTCGATCGCTCGGCTGACGGCAGTGCGGACCCTTGTGCTGTACGGAAGCAACCTGGTCCGGATACCTCCGGAGATCGGCAGCATGGCAAGCCTGGAGGAGTTCAGCCCCTACACCTCGCGACGGCTGCACTGGTTCCCGTACGAGATCACGCGGTGCGCTCGGCTGGCGAGCAGCACGGTGAGTACGCGCTCGATCTACGGCAACTACAAGTACCGGTCGCCGTTCCCGCGGCTCCTCCCGCCCGGCGACACGGTCCTGGACCTTGAGCGCCTGGCTCCCACCCGCTGGGGCGCTACCGCGGCCCCCACCTGCAGTGTCTGCACGGGGCCCGTCCCGGCGACAGGCCCGCACCAGGCGTGGCTCTCCCGGGCGGTGGCGACCGACGTTCTGCCAATGCTGGTCAACGCCTGTTCCCAGGTGTGCCTGGACACTCTGCCCCCTGGGGCGAAGGGCTACATCCCCACACCTCATCGGGGCGGCGCGATCGAACAGCCTGCGCCGCGTTGACCGTCGTTACCCGGGCCCTATGTTCTGACAGCAAAGCCGGCAGGTCTCCTCGTGCCGCGCCCCCTGAACCGCGCCGCCGACGTCCGTGCTGGGTCGTCAGGTCCGGGTCGGTGGCGCGCTCATCGCCGCCGTCAGGAACGTGATCGCCCATTGCCGGGCCGCCTCGCCCGCCACCGGGGACGTACAGCCGGGGGAGGGCTGCTGGTGGGCGTCGAGGCGGTCGACGGCCGTCACGGCAAGGATCCCCCGCATCCGGAACCACAGCTCCTCCGGGGGAAGGTCGGGCAGTACGCGCGCGAAGGCCGCGAGGTAACGCTCGCGGACCGAAGCCTCGGCCGCGCCGGTCCAACTGCGTACCTCCTCGGCCGGATCGCTGAGGATCGTCACGATCAGCCGGGAGGTCCGGGCGCCGCCCTCGTCCCCGGCCGGCATCTCGTCGAACAGCGGCCCCACGAATGCCTCCACCAGTTCACTGACCGGTGCGTCGGGGGTCCGAGCGAGCAGTTTGTCGAGCCCGGTGCACTGGGCGGCGTTGATGGGCTCGATCACGCGGCGGGCGACCGCGGCCATCAGCTCCGCCTTCGAGCCGAAGTGGTAGCCGACGGCGGCCAGGTTCGCGCCGGCGAGTTTGGTGATCGCGCGCACCGAGGTGCCGCGGTAGCCGTGCTCGGCGAAGAGGTGTTCGGCCGCGTCGAGGATCTGGGTGCGGGTGTCTGGGGTCGCCACACGAGGGACTCTACATATGTTTGAATGAAACGAACGTATGATTCAAACGATCGTGTGAAAGAGGGCTGCCATGAAGCTGCTCGTGTACGGCGCCGGGGTCGTCGGCACCTTGTTCGCCGCCCACATGCACAAGGCCGGCCATGACGTCTCGCTCCTTGCCCGGGGCGAGCGCCTGACCGCGCTGCGCCAACACGGAGTGCGGCTCGCGGAGGAAGACGGTTCCGCTGTCGAGCGAGTGCCGGTACCGGTGGTCGCGCACCTGGACAGCGGGTACGACCTGATCGCCGTCCTCGTCCGAACCCACCAGGTGGATGCAGTGCTGGAATCGCTCGCCGGTGTTCAGGGCGACGTGCTGTTCCTGCTCAACTGGGCGGCCGGACCGGAGGCACTGGGTGCGGTGATCGGCCACGAGCGGGTGCTGCTCGGCTTCCCCGCGACCGGCGGCACGATGGAGGCCGACGTGGTCCGCTACCGCAGGACCAACTTCGTCACCCGCCGGGTCGCGATGCCGATCGGCGAGCCCGACGGCCGTACCACCCCACGACTGGAACGAATAGTGGAGACGTTCCGTACTGCCGGGATCAACGCCAAGGCCGAGCCGCAGATGGATGCCTGGCTCAGGACGCACGCCGCGTTCGAGGTCCCGCTCGGGCAGGCGGTGCACGCGGCGGGCGGCCCGACAGCGCTGGCCGACGACCCGGACGCGGTCCGCGGCATGCTCCACCTCATGCGGCAGAACCTCGCCGCGATGGAGAAGCCGCCGGTACCTCGCGCGTTCGCCGCGTTGCGGACTCTGCCGCAGGGGTTTCTCGTCGCCGTCCTCCGGCGCTTCCTGAAGAGCCCGACGGCGGTGCACAGCGGCCTGAGTGACTCTTCGCCTGCCGCGACGGCCGAACTCAAGCGGCTGGCCGAACAGCTCGGCGCTGCTGCGGGGGCTCGCTGAGCGACCCAGGACGGCGAAGCGTCACCACGTACACCACGGTCAGTCCCACGGTCCTCGAAGCCAACTCCGTCGACCAGGTCTCCACGGTGGCCCTGGGGTTCTGGCGCGCACGGCGTGGGTGTCGCTCCTTTGCCCGGGTGCGGCCTGGTCCTTTTGGGCACGCTGGAAAGGTGCGGCGACGTCTTGGCGCCGGGGGCAGTTTGGACGAGGCGGGTCACAGGACGTGCATCGGACAGAAGCGGCAGACAACTTCCCTCACATCAAGTCCGGTTCCTGGCACAGCTGTTCAGCCCGATCCCGGTGAGAGGTCCTGCGATCCGCGGTTTGCCGGTGGTGTTTGGCGTCGCCAGCGCGAGTGGTCATGTCTCTAGAGTGTCGGCATGGCGTTGGTGTGGGTGACGGGTAATTCAGGTGCTGGTAAGTCGACGGTCGGTGGGGTGTTGCGGGCGCGTGGCTATGTCGCGCTCGACGCCGATGATGATGGTTTCAGTCGCTGGATCGACCGGGCTTCGGGGGAGGTCGTGGTGGATCCTCCGGATCCGGTTCCTGAGGGTTGGCTCGATCGATACGGGTGGGCGATCGTCCGTGAGCGGGTCGAGGTGCTCGTCGAGGAGTCTCGTTCCCAGGTCGCGTTCTTGTGCGGGTCGGCGGAGAACGAGGCAGACGTCCGCGATCTTTTCGACCTCACCGTGTGCCTCGTGATCGACGAGGACACACTCCGCCACCGGCTCGCGACCCGCACCACGAACACCTTCGGCCGACATCCCGAAGAGCTCGCAGCGGCCCTGAAGTGGAACCCTTTGCTGCAGTCGATCTACGAAAGCAGCGGCGCGACGGTCATCAATGCGTCCAGGCCCCTTGCCGAGGTGGTGGGTAGGGTGCTCGACGCGGTCCAGGAACTGACGGGGGCTGCCCGAGGTTGTTCATCCGACCGTGACGGTCAAGGCTCCGCGTAGACCGGACCGTTCCGCGAGCGTCCAGTGGCGATTGTCCGTCACAGACCTCCTGACATGCTGCCGTCATGATCATTGAGAACGGGACCTTGCTGGTCGGCCTGGACGACGTGAATTGGGCGGGCCTGTCGCATGCTTACGGGTCGGCCGAGGACGTTCCCGGCCAGATACGTGCGCTGTGCGGGAACGACGAGGCCGCACGAGAGAGGGCGTTCGGCAGCCTGTTCAACAACATCTTCCACCAGGGCAGCCGTTACCAGGCATCGCCTGTCGCGGTTCCGTTCCTTGCCCGGATTGCGGTGGCCGGCCCGCCGGCCGCCCGTGAGGACACGATGTGGCTGCTGACCCGCTTGGCGGTCGACTGGTACGAAGAGCATCGGCTCACCACCACCATCGACACGGTGGCCTGGCGCGCAGCTGCGTCCGAGTGCTCCCCGGAAAAGATGTTGTCCTGGTACGACGAGCAGCTGGCGGGCGAAACGGACGAGCAGCAACGCGAGCAATTGCTGGACATCCGTGGCTGGGTGGCAGCCGGGAACTCGCCTGACGCGCGGTGGACTGCCCTGCACTCGTACGACGCGGTCCTCACCGAACTGCCCGGTCTCCTGGCCCTGCTCGATGACAGCGACCCCCGCCTGCGTACCCGGATCGCCTATCTGACTGCCTGGTTCCCCGAGTCCGCACCCACTATGCTGCCACGCCTGCTCCCTCTCGCTGAGCGTGAGCACGATCCTGTCGTTGTGGCCACCGCACTGGTCGCCGTCGGCCTCGTCGGTACCCCGGCATACGCTGCCGACCTCACTCCGTACCTGGACGGCAAGAACAGACTGGTGAGGTGGGCGGCAGCCACTGCGCTTGCCCGCATTGCCAGTGACAGTCAGGCAGGCATTGAGTCCGCACTGGTCGACCGTGCCGTCGCTGAACTCACTGCCTCAGCCGCCGGCCCCGCTCCCGCCTCCGTCACCGACTACAATGCCGCGGACTTCCGCGGTCACGTCGAACGCACGTTGCGTGCTCTTGACCGCTGATCCGTGGCATCCCGTATCGCGATTCCATCGGGCCCGCGCGTCCGGAAGCAGCAGACGTCCAGCGCCGTGCAGCCAGCCCTGTGCAGCCAGCACCGGTCCGCCGAGAGCATCGCTCGGCGGACCGGCGCATCTGCGCTGTGCGCCGTCTCAGATGCTGATCACGATCTTTCCGCGTGTGCGTCCGCGCTCGGCGTGCGCGTGGGCGTCGGCGATCCGCTCCAGGGGGTAGGTCTGTTCGATACGGGGTGTGTAGCGGCCTTGTCGGCCCAGTTCCGCAGCTGCCGACAGGAGGGTGGAGTCGTTCTCCGCGTTGACCACATGCGTGCCCAGGCGCTGCCCGCCTGCGTGGTCGGCGACCGTCGCGATGTGTTTCGGGTCGCCTGTGATCGCGACGAGGTCCTCCAGGGATCCGGAGGCCGCGGTGTCGAGCGCGATGTCGACGCCGTGCGGAGCGAGAGCGCCGAGGCGCTGCGCGAGGCCGGGGCCGTAGGTGGTGGGCACGGCGCCGAGAGAGGTGAGGAACTCGTGGTTGCGTTCGCTGGCTGTCCCGATCACGGTGGCACCTTGCGCCACAGCGATCTCGACCGCCGCGCTGCCCACGCCTCCGGAGGCGCCCTCGACGAGAAGGGTGCGCCCCGCCAGGGAGCCGAGCGCGTTCAGGCCACGCATCGCGGTCACGGACGCGAGGCCGGCGCCCGCGGCCTGCTCGTCGTTCCACGTGTCCGGGGTGTGGGCCCAGGCGGAGAGGATGACCAGTTCTGCGGTTGCACCGGTGACACCGCCCAGCCCGAAGGCGCGGTCGCCGATGCTCACCCCCTGCACTCCGTCACCGATTTCGTCGACCACGCCGGCGGCGTCGCGCCCGGGGATGGCGGGCAACTCCAGGGGAATCAGCTGGTGCAGGGCGCCCGCGCGCAGCTTCCAGTCGATGGGATTGACGCTGGCCGCCGCGACGCGGACACGGATCTCACCGGGTCCGGGGTGGGGGTCGGGAGCCTGCTCGATCACCAGGCTCTCCGCTCCGCCGTATTCATGGAAGCGGGCTGCACGCATAATCTTCTGCCTTACCTTTTTGTAGCGAAATGGTGGAGTTCATTCAACGCCTGTGACTGCACATCCGACGGTGACTTGAGGCGTGGCGAGCCGACTGTCTTCCGGCCATCGGTCACCGGCCATCGGTCACCGGCCATCGGTCACTGGTCAGAGGAGGGCGGGTGCGGACCGGTGAGGTTGTGGAGCAATCGTGCAGACACTCGCCCCGACGGCCACGAGCCTGCCCATCGTCGGAATACCTTCCGTTGCGTCGATGCTCCGGAAGGTATCCAGAAGGTCGGTCACCAACTGGATACCAAGACCCGAGACAGGAGCCCCTCAATGACGCAACGCGCACCGCTGCCGGCCGACTTGTTCGACGAGCTGTGCCCGTCCCCGCTGCTGCCTTTCCGCTTCGGTGACAAATGGGCGGGCATGGTCCTCCGCTGTCTGGACGACGGTCCGCGCAGATTCTCCGAACTCCGTGTGCCGCTGAGTCGTGTCACCCCGAAGGTGCTCACCCAGTCGCTCCGTGGCTTGGAGCAGAACGGGTTCGTGTCACGCACCGTGCACGCCGACCCGAAACTGCGCGTGGAGTACGCGCTGACACCACTGGGCCGCAGTGTGCTGGAACCGCTGGCCGCCGAGTGCCGATGGGTGGCCGAGCACTGGGACGAGCTGCTCGACGCCCGCGACGGCGGCACCTCCTCCACGGGCTGACTCGAACCAGCGACGACGCGTGCCGCAATGGGTAGGCGCTGGCCTTGTCGATGAGGCCGTCGTTTGAAGAGGCTCCCCAACTCCGCTTACCAATGAGTACCGATATCGATCCGTCCTGCCGTGCCCGAGGGAGATGATCCGCGGCAGTTGGTGAATGGTTTCTCCCGACGGAGAAACTCATTCCGCATATCACCCATGCTGCATATATCTATCGGCTGCTGGTGCCGGTGCCGGTGCATGGTTGCGAATGGGGCGCGCATGGCATGGGGGCGCACATCGCGGGGTGTTTGTGCTCCACCGTCACCCATGTGCGTGAATTTTACCCTGCTGGGAACCTCGCTGAGCCCTGGGGTGTGTTTATGTGTGGAACTCGCGTACGCCACACAGGAAGAATTCGGATGCACCATACCTTTAGATTCAGGGCGACGATCACCGCCCTCGTGGGGCTGTTGAGTGGGGCATCGGCAATGTTCGGCGTCATTTCGAATGATCGCCAAGACCTTGATCCGGTCTACCTCGTTCTTGGCGGGGCCGCGGCTGCCGCCGCCGCAGGATTGACGTTCCTGGTGCAGGCTTCGCCCCTCGCTCCGTCGGCACAACCTCCGTCGGAGCTGCCTTCGGTGGAAGACCGCGGAACGGTGCGGGACGTCGTCTTCCAGGCAGGCCTGCTCCCTGTCGCCGAGAACCTGGCTTCGCTGGTGTCCATGTCGACAACAGCCACTGACCTGCACGGGAAGATCCGTCGAGGTCTGGTTCAGACGGCAGCGTTTCTGGCCGGCGATACTCCATGTCTCGCGGCCTTCTACGTCCTGGAGCGGGACCCGCAAGACCCGAAAGGGCGCGACAGGTTGACCAAAACCCACGCTTCGATGGAAACCGAGGAACTTCCCGATTTCTATTGCGAAGACGAGGGTGCGGGGTCATTCTTGATCGATCTTGCATTGGGTGCGAACGACCGATGCGTAAAAGACATCTCCGACGATCCGGAGAACCGTCGAATCAAGCTCGTCGACGGTTATCAGTCCGCCCTCTTCGTGCCGACCCGGGCCGGCGCGAAGCCGAAAGGCCTCCTCATCTTTCAAGCGGCTGACAAGGGCGTGATCCCGGAAGGTCCAGAACGCGGAAAGTTCATTACAATCGCTCACCTGATCGGGGCGTGCGAAGCCGCATCCGATCTTGTGGAATATGCCACAGGCCTGCCATCTCAGGCCAAAGGTGGGAAGAATAACTCACCCTCCGTGAACAAGCGTGGTGGGGACGCCAGGTGAGCCCTCCAGCGGCGCGGACAAACAATATTAGAACCGCCGTTGGAGGGGAAAGAAGATAGCTACAGTGAAAACCATCGGCACGAGGCAGGCGAAGATCGTAGGGGGCACCGTGAGTAACCGCGAGAAAGTAATCGTAGGCAGCGGACAGCGCTGGATGGACGGTAAGGAATCCAGCCACAAATACTTCTCCCGAGCCCGACAAGCCGCACCTCCCACTCCGGCCACGCTCAGTACGCGGCTGCTGTCCTTGCTGCGCCGTCTCATTGATGGGGACAAACGGCGTTAGACACACCATCCCGGAGGGGCGGCTAGAGGGTCGCCAGGCTGGGGCGATCAGCGTGCGGCTGCGACTGTGGCCGCATCCGCATCCGCATCCGTGCCCGTGCCCGGGACGACGACGACGTCACGCTGCCAGGTCGGTCCGGGTTCCCGTCCCGGACTCCGTGGCCAGGTCGATCAGCAGGCGGGCCACGGCCAGATCCTGGAGTCCCACGCCCACCGAGTCGAAGAGAGTGATCTCGTCGTCCGTCGTGCGCGCCGGTACGAGTCCTTCGAGTACATCCCCCAGTTCCCGGTCGAAGTCGGCTTCCGTGAGCGCGCCTTCGGCCAGGGGGATCAGTACCTCGCCCGACTTGCGGCGGGCCGTGGCGAAGGAGTCGACGATCAGCCGGGAGCGTACGATCCCCTCGGTGTCGATCTCCCGGTGGTCCGGGCGGGGCGGTGCGCCCACCGCGTTGACATGCGTTCCCGGGCGGAGCCACGCGCCCTCGATCACGGGTTCCCGGGACGGCGTGAGAGTGCACAGCACGTCCGCCGCCTCCGTCACCGCGCGAGGGGCGGCCAACAGCTCTGCGTGCAGGCCCAGTTCGGACGAGATCCGGTCCACGAGGGCGGCGCCGTTGGCAGGGGTACGGCCCCACACCACGACCGACTTCCAGTCTCGTACGGTCGACAGCGCCCGCGCATGGGCCAGGGCCAGTGGTCCCGTTCCGACCAGGCCGAGGACCTGAGCGTTCTGCCGGGCCAGCAGCCGGGTGGCGACGGCCGTCGCGGCGGCCGTACGGAACCGGGTGATCAGCGCCCCGTCGAGGACGGCCTCGGCCTCCCCGGTCCTGGCCGACAGGACCAGGATCGTCGAGCGCTGCACGGGCAGCCCCCGCTCCCGGTTGGCGGGCAGGTCCGCGAGGAACTTGACCGACGCCAGACCGGCGGGCGCGGACACGGCGGCCATGGGGAGGAAGGCGCCGTCCGAGCCCGGCAGGTCCAGAGCGGGAGGTGCGGGCAGGGACACCCGCCCGCGGGTGAGGTCACGGTGGGCCTGTTCCACCGCCGCCTCCACCTCTGCGGTGGCGTGTTCGAGCAGGCCGCGGATGTCGGAGCGGTTCAGGATCAGGGTCATCGTCGGCTGTCTCCGGTACGTCTGGTGGAGTGGGGGATTGTTGAAGGGGGATCGCTAGAGGTGGAGCGGTGTCATGTGCCGCGTACGAAGGGCACGGTGAGCGCCGACGGGGCCCTGCTGCGGCCGACCAGACCGCTGACCGCCAGTAGGGCGAACACATAGGGCAGCGTGGTGAGCAGGGGCGCGGACACATGCAGTCCCAGCGCGGGCGCGGCGAACTGGAGGGCCTGTGCGGTGCCGAAGAACAGACACGCCAGCATGGTGGGCCAGGCCCGCCAGCGCCCGGCGATCACCGCGACGACCGCCAGATAACCCACACCGGCCGTGAGGTTGTCGCTGAAGGAGTGCACCTCGGAGAGTGCGAGCTGCGCGCCGGCCAGCGCCGAGGTGGCGCCGGTCAGCAGGACGACGGCGTACCGCACGGCCCGTACGGGCAGCCCGCACCGGTCCGCGGTGGTCGCGTCCTCGCCGACCGCGTCGACCGCCAGCCCCCATGCCGTACGCCGTGCCCCGGCGACGGCGAGGACGGCCGTCACGGCGAACGCCGTGTAGCCGAGGGCGCTCTGCTGGAAGAGGGCGGGCCCCAGGACCGGGATGTCCCTGAGGACCGGTACCGGCAGCGGGTCGAAGCCGGGCACCGAGTCGGCGCCGCCGTCGCCGAACCACAACCGTGCCGCGTAGGTCGTGCCGCCGAGAGCCAGGGCGTTGATCGTGATGCCCGTGACGATCTGGTCGGCGCGCAGAGTGACACTCAGCACTGCCTGGAGCAGCGCGACGACCAGACCTGCGACGAGGGCGGTGCCCACCCCCACGACCGCGCTCCCGGAGGCGAGGGCGCCGGCCGCGCCCGCGAACGCGCCCGTCAGCATCATCCCTTCGACCGACAGATTGAGAACTCCCGCGCGTTCGCTGAGCAGTTCACCGGCCGAGGCGAGCAGCAGCGGCACGGCGAGACGGACCCCGCCCGCGGCGAGTTCGTCGAGCACGGCGCTCATACGGCGCCTCCCGCACGGCGGTTGCTCCACAGCATCGCCGCGGCGATCAGCAGCACCAGGACGCTCTGCACGATCTGCACCGACGAGGCGGGCACCCCTGCCGCGAGTTGCAGGTTGATGCCGCCGCTGGTGAGAAAGCCCAGCAGCAGGGAGACGGCGGCCACCGCGATCAGCGAGCCGCGGGCCAGCAGGCCCACCACCAGTCCCGTGAAGCCGTACCCGGAGGAGAAGTGTTCCGCCAGCACGTACGGCGCGCTCGCCACGAGACAGGCACCGGCGAGCCCCGCGAGGCCGCCCGCGACCGCGAGCCCACCCTCCTGGAGACGGGACACGTGCAGTCCGAGCCGCGCCGACGCGGCGGGGGAGTGGCCCACCGACGTCAGCTTCAGGCCGGTCCCGGTGTACCGCAGGACGACGGCCGTCACGACTACGCTGACCGCCGCGACGACCACGATCGCCGTCGCGGGCGACTGCGCTCCGGCGATCAGGGGAAGCCGGGCGCCCTCAGTCAGTGCCTGCGACTGGGGCAGTGTCTCCGAGGAGGTGACCGGCTGCCGGAGCAGTCCCTCCTCGTGCACGGCCACCGACACGGCTCCCGCGCCGACGAAGTTCAGCAGGAGCGTCGTGATGACCTCGCTGGTCCCGCGCCGGGTCTTCAGCAGCGCGGCGATCCACGCCCATCCGGCGCCGCCGAGAAACCCGGCGAGCAAGGTCAGCGGTACGCCCACCGTGGCCGGAACCTGGCCGGGCAGGGCCAGTCCGGTGGCCGCCGCGGCGAGGCCGCCCGCGCACAACTGCCCCTCGCCGCCCACGTTCACCAGCCCTGCCCGGTGCGCCACGCTGAAGCCGGTGGCGATCAGGGCGAGCACGGCCGCCGAGTTCAGGGAGGTGCCGACGGAGTACGCGGAGCCGAACATGCCCTCGTCGAGGGCCGCCCAGGCGGTCGAGGGATCGGTGCCCGCGGCGACGACGAGCAACGCGCCGACCCCGACGGTCAGAATCGCGGCACCCGTGGCCAGGGACAGGGGATGGCGCAGCCGGGAGAGAAGGCGGGGTGGGGCGAGGGAGAGGGTCATGACGGTCCTTGCGCGAAAAGGGGTGCGAGGGGTGGCGGCGGGGCGCCGGAGTCAGGGCAGGGGCGGGGCGGTGGGCGAGGTGGGGGTGGCGGGAGTCTCGTGCGGCGCCGGATGGGGATCCGGGCCCACTGACACCGGGCCCACCGACAGCGGGCCTGCTGCCACTGGTCCTGCTGGCGCCGGTCCTGCCGGATCCGGTTTCGCGGGACCTGGCGTTACGGGATCGGGTCCCACTGGTTCCGGCGATACAGGGTCGGTCGCGGCCTCGGCGCCGAGCATCAGGTGTCCGATGTGCTCTCGGGCCCTCGGAGTGTTGGTGTCGACAGGTGCGGACAGCCGGCCCCGGTAGGCGACGACCACGGTGTCGCACAGGGCCAGGAGTTCGTCGAGCTCCGAGGAGACGACGAGGACCCCGGCGCCCCGGCCCGCGGCTTCGCGTATCCGCGTGTGTACGGCGTCCACGGCGCCGACGTCGAGACCGCGGGTGGGTTGTGCGGCGGCGAGACAGACCAGGGGGTTCAGGGCGAGTTCCCGTGCCAGCACCACCTTCTGCTGGTTGCCGCCGGACAGGGTGGACATCGGAGTGTCCGGGCTGTCCGCCCTGATGTCATGGGCAACCAGCACGTCCTGGGCCGCGCGGCGCATCGCGGGCCGGTCCAGGAACAGCCCGCCGCGGCGGAACCGGCCGAGCCTTCCGAGGAAGAGGTTGTCCGTCACGGACAGGGCCGGGACACAGCCGTCGTGGTGGCGGTCCTCGGGAACGACGCCCAGCCCGGCCACGGTCCTGCGCCGGGGCGTGGCCCGGGTGATGTCGGCGGAGCCGAGCGTCAAGGAGCCCGAGTCGGGGGTGCGGGAACCGCCGAGCACGGCCATGAGTTCGCTCTGCCCGTTGCCCTCGACTCCGGCGATCCCCACGATCTGTCCGGGCTCGACCTGCAGACGGACGTCGTCGAGGGCGGGCGTGCCGTCTGCGCCGCGCACGGTGAGGCCATGGATCCGGAGTGCGTGCGGTGTCTGGCGGGTGGCGGAAACGAGCGGGGTGGCGCCTGCCGTGGTGGTTCGGGCCGCAGTGCTGCCTTTGGGGTCGGTGGCGGCGTCGGCTACCGGGGAGTTGATCGCCGTGGCGGGTCCGGTTCCGGCCCCGGCCCGGGCCGCGATCCCGGTTCCGGTGACAGGCTCGAACGTTGTGGCGGGCCCGGTCAGCCCGATCGTGCCGGACAGCGCCGGGTCCAGGGAATCGGCGGGGCGCCCGATCATCAGCGGGACGAGCCGCTCGGCGGGCAGGTCCGCGAGCGGGCCGCCCCCGACGACCCGCCCACCGCGAAGCACTGTCGCCGTGTCACCGGCCCGCACGACCTCGCCGAGCTTGTGGGTGATGAGGACCACCGCGCCGCCCCGGTCCGCGATCAGTCGGCAGGTTGCCAGCAGCGCCTCCGTACCGGCCGGGTCGAGGACGCCCGTCGGCTCGTCGAGCAGCAGCAACCGTGGTTCTCGCAGCAGAGCCTTGACGATCTCGACCAGCTGGCGCAGCCCCACGGGCAGTTCGGCGACCCGGGCGCCGAGATCGAGTACCAGCCCGTACTCGTCGGCGACCCGGTCCACGCGCCGTGCGAGATCGGGCAGTCGCAGCAGCCGCAGGTTTTCGCCCACGGTGAGCGTCGGTACGAGGCTGAAGTGCTGGTGGACCATGGCGATGCCGGCGCCGAGCGCGTCGGCCGGACGGCGCGGCGCATACGGCTGCCCGTACAGGCGCAGCGTGCCGGTGTCCGGGGCGAGCGAACCGCCCACGAGATGGCACAGGGTCGACTTGCCGGCGCCGTTCTCGCCCAGCACGCAGTGCACGGTGCCGGACTCGACGACCATCGTGATGTCCCGCAGCGCGCGCACGGAGCCGAAGGACTTGGTGAGATCCCGGATCTCCAGGGCGGGGGCCCGGGGCTCGCGGCCTGGTGACGTGCTCATCGGGTCCTGATCTCCCCGGCTGCGATCTTCGCCTTGAGGTCGTGGAGCTTCTTCGTCGTCGCCGCGGGCGGCTTCCCGCACAGCACGATGTCGTTGTGCGGTTCTTCGAAGGTCAGCCCGAAGTGGACCGACTCCGCCTTCCAGGTGTCGGCCGCGAGGTGGTCCGCGGCGTACTCGATCTCCGCGCCGATGTCCGTCTCGACGTACCCGGCGTAGGCCGCGTCGGAGGAACACGGGTGGGCGATCGGACCGCCGATGAGTGAACCGTCGCTCTGTGCGGCAGCCTGGGCGAGGCCCTTGTGGCCGAGGTTGAGGATCTGGCCGAGTACGTCGGCACCGGCTCCGAAGTCGGCGAGGGCGGACTGCTTGGCCTTGGCGGCGTCGTTGAAGTCGCCGACGTACTGCGGCGCGAGGACCTTCACCTCGGGGTCGGCGGTCCTGGCGCCGTCGGCGAAGTTCTTGGCCGCGTTGACGATGGCGGGCAGTTCCGCGCCGCCGACGAAGGCCACCGTGCCCTTCTTGGACAGCAGGGCGGAGGCGGCCCCCGACAGGTAGGCGGCTTCGGCCTGCTGGGGGTCGTAGAGCGCGAGGTTGTCGAGCGGCTCGGCGTCGGCGGGGCCGCCGATCTCGGCGAACTTCACGTCGGGGAACCGCGCGGCGACCTTCCGTACGGCGGCGTCCGTCTGCCCACCCAGGGAGATGACGAGGTCCGAGCCGGTGGCGAACCGGACGAGGGCCTGCTCGTAGTCGGCGGTGGTGACCTGTTCGACCTTGCTGAACGCGATCGTGCCGTCGTGCTTCTTCGCGGCCCGCTGGTAGCCGCGGTACGCCGACTCCATGAACCCGTCGTCGGACAGCGAGCCGGGAAAGAGCACGCCCACCTTGAGCGTGCTGTCGGCGGTGCTCGCCGACGGGGACCCGCCGCATCCGGTGAGAGCGACGAGCCCGCCGAGCGCGGCGGCACAGGCCACAGCACGGTCGAGGCTGCGGGAACGAGAGCGGGACCGAGCACTGGAACCAGTGCGGACGAGGGGACGGGACTGCGGCATCGAGTGCCTCCGGGGGACAGGGCCGAGAGCCAGTTACTGGTATACCGTTAAGTGGCAATCAGTGTGGAAGCCCTGTGTTTCAGCGGTGTTAGGGCGCGGTTAGCACTCGCTGCGCCTGCCGGGCGGCGGCTTAGAGTGAGCAGCCCCGGAAACTGGAGGAAACCCGTGGTCAAGAGCGCCGGACCGGCCGCCGAGCCGCGCGGATACCTGCGCCAGCGTGCCTACGACTCGCTGCGTCAAAGGATCGTCGAGGCTGAACTGCGGCCCGGACAGCGCCTGGTGGAACGGGACCTCGCCGCCGAACTGGAGGTGTCCCGGATCCCGCTGCGGGAGGCGCTGCGGCTGCTGGAGGCCGACGGCCTGGTCCTCCTCGTGCCGCACCGGGGTGCCCTGGTCGCGCCGTTCACCCCCGCCGACGTACGGAACCTGTTCGACGTACGGGAATCATTGGAGTCACTCGCCGCCCGTCTGGCAGCCGAACGTAGCGATCGCGCAGGCCTCAAGCGGCTTGCCGACCGTCTCGACAGTGCCCGCACCGCGACCCGCGCCGGTGACCGCGACGCCATCGCCGCCGCCAACGCGGGCTTTCACGTCGATATCGTCGACCTCGCCGACAACCCGCTCCTGACCGGCATCATGCGCCCCTTGGAGGCGCGTACGCACTGGTTGTTCCGCCTCACCGCCCAGCGGGACCCGGCCCAACAGTGCAGCGAGCACGAGGAGTTGTACGACGCGATCCAGGCGCGGGACGGTGACCGGGCCGCGGCCCTTGCGCACGACCACATCGCGGCCGGCCGACAGGCGAGCCTGGACCTGGCCGCCGAGTGGACGGACCCGCAGCTCGACCCTGAGGCGGTCGCGGCCCGCCGCCGACGCCGCCGCTGAGCTGAGGCGGATCGTCCGTCGGTACGAGCACGGCCCGGGTTCCCGGCTGTGACTCGGTCTCGGGGTGCTGCTCTTTCACTCGCGGGTTGCGGCCTGCGCTCTGGACCAGGCGGTGGCATCGGCCCCGTACCGCGTGAGGAGCTGTGCGAACTGCGTCCGCTCCTGTGGTGACCAGGCGACGGTGATCTCCAGGAACGCTTTCCGCTGTTCGGCGGCGAAGCGGTTGCGTTCGGCCTCGCCGTGTTCGGTGAGTTCGAGCACGGTGCGGCGTCCGTCGGCCTGGGACGCCGCCCGGCGCAGCAGCCCGTCCTCTATGCAGGCGGCGACGGTCCGGCTGGCCACCGGCTGTGCGACGCCCATCTCGGTGGCGAGCCCGCCGACGGTCGTCTCGCCCGGTGCGTCGGCGATGACGTTGAGCACGAGGTTGCGGGAGAGGTCCTTGCTCGATGCCGGTGTGCGTCGCCGCAGACGGGACAGCGCCGGGCCGATCTGATCGAGTGTCGGGTCGTCGGGGGGCTGCTCGGAGGAGGACGTGCTGCTCATGTACCGAGTCTAGGCCCGGCCGGCTCATTTGCATACCGTTCTATAAGTGCATAGCATTAGGTATGTAAATACCGAACGAGCTAGGAAATGAGGCGGACCGCCATGGCGCTCACCGCGATCACAGGCGCGCAGATCTTCGACGGGGAGAAGACGGTCGGCGTGCAGACCGTGGTCATCGATGACGGGAGGATCGCCCGCGTCGGTGGCGACGCTCCGCAGGGCAGCGAGATCGTCGACGGCAGCGGCGCCACACTGCTGCCGGGACTCATCGACGCCCACGTCCACTCCGCTCCGGGTTCCCTGGCGCTCGCCCTGCGGTTCGGGGTGACGACCGAGGTGGAGATGCAGGGGATGAACACCCGGGAGAACCGGGGGGCCATCACCGATGACGACACGCAGGCCGACGTGCGCTCCTCCGGCTTCGCCATCACACCGCCCGGCGGACACCCGAGCGAGCTGATGCCCGAAGGGTTCCGGCCCAAGTGGGAGCTTCCCCCGGTGATGCCGCTGATGCCGTTCTCCACCACGCCCGAGGAGGCCGCCGCCTTCGTGCCGCAGCTCCTCGCCCGGGGTTCCGACTTCATCAAGTTCATGATCGACGACGGCAGCGTGGAGGGACACCCCGGGCTGCCCTCGCTCGACCAGGCCACCGTGAACGCCGGTGTCGCCGAAGCCAAGAAGTACGGCGCCCTGACCGTGGCCCACGCGCTGACCGTGGAGGCCACCAGGATGGCCGCCGAAGCCGGCATCGACGGCGTCACCCATGTGTTCATGGACGCGCCGCACACCGCCGAGATCATCGACCTGATCAAGGACGCGGGCATGTTCGTCATCCCGTGCATCACCCTCAACGCCTCGATGATGGGGATCACCGGCAGCGAACTCGCCGACGACCCCCGGGTCGCCGCACGCCTCGACAGCAAGTGGGACGAGACCCTGCGTTCCAGCTACAACCGCTTCCCGCAGGGCAAGCTCGACGACGTGTACGACACCGTGCGCGCGCTGGATGCCGCCGGTGTCGACGTGCTGGCCGGTACCGACGTGTCCATGCCCGAGACGTTCTTCGGGGGCCTGGCGCACGGAGCGAGCCTGCACCACGAACTGCAGTATCTGGTGGCGGCCGGCCTCACACCCGCACGGGCCCTGCGTGCGGCGACGGCGACCACGGCCCGCCGCTTCCGCCTCGGCGACCGGGGCCGTATCGCCGAGGGGCTCCGGGCCGACCTCCTGCTGGTCGACGGCGACCCGACCGGCAACATCAGCGACACCCTCAACACCCGTGCCGTCTGGCGCCGCGGCACCCGCCTGGCGGCATGACCGAGGTCTCTCCCGCTGAGGCCGGCCTGGCACTGGGCTCATCGCGCCCGACTGCGGTAACTCGTAGGGGAGTTGCCGTGTCGGAAGAGTCGGAAGAGTCGGAAGAGTCGGAAGAGAGCGCAGCGCCTGCCTGAAGCGACTTGCTCAGCTCAGTGTCAGGTGTACGAGATCGATTTCCTGGCCCCGGGCCCGCGCGAAAGGCCGGCTTCGGCCTGTCGCGGCGAACCCGGACTTCTCCAGTACACGGAGGGAACCGGCATTGTCAGCGGCTGCGTCGGCATACAGCGGCCGGGTGTCCTCAAGCTTGAGCAACTCGGCGAGCGCTCGGGAGGCGACGCCCCGGCCCCAGTGAGATCGCCCGACGACGTAGGTGACCTCCCGCTCGGAGGGAGAACCGAACACGGCGGCATGCCCTGCTACGGCGCCGTCGGCGAGAATGGTCCGCAAGAGCACGGAGGTATCGGACCGCACCTTGGCCCAGTGCTGGTCGAAGTGGCCGCGGTCGTAGTGGTACTTCCTGGTCACAGCCGCCATGTGCTGCAGTTCGGGATCCGTCAACTGCGCCCAGAAGAAGGGCAGATCACTGTCCTGAAGCTCACGCAGGGATATCTCCATGGCCGCGGTGTCATCCTTCGCGAGATCGCCGCCGAAGTGGTCGGCTCAGCCTACGGCCGACTGCGTATCCCGGCACCGCCTTTACGACTTCGTACACGGCGGGCCGTGGCTCGGTTCCAGGGTGGCTTGTCGAACTGGGCATGAGGGGGCTGAAGTGCGTGAGGTGGTCCTGGCGGAGTATGGGGCGCCGGGCCGTCGGTGGCTGTGACCGATGAACTCGTTCCTGGGGTGGGAGTGTTTTTGCACAAGCAGCGTCGGGCATGTCTGGTGGCGCCCGGGTGTGGCGGCGGGCAGCAGGAGCGCGGTAGATCATAGATGTGCTCGACGCAGGCCCGGTTCGTCTTGGACAATCCCCAAGCTGCGCTGATCAGGGCAGTCCACAGTGAGCAAGACCCGGGGGAATCCGTGCACCGACCGCTGCTGTTCCTCGATGTGGACGGGCCGCTCAACCCGTACGCAGCCCAGCGGGAGAGGCGTCCTGTCGGTTACACCACACTCAGAGTCCCTCGTAACGACGCCCATGAGGACGACAGGGGCCTGTTTTCCCGACGGCGCCCCCTGCGTGTCTGGCTCAACCCAGAGCACGGACGAATCCTGCTCCAGTTGGGCTTCGAGCTGTGCTGGGCCACCACATGGATGGACGAGGCCAACCGGTGGATCGCACCGGTCCTCGGCCTTCCGGAACTTCCCTTCGTCGCCTTCGGTGACGTCCTGCTCCAAGAACGCCCTGATGGAGTCCACTGGAAGACCGGGCCGCTGGTGGACTACGCGGGCGGCCGTCCTTTCGCCTGGGTGGACGACGAGCAGAGCGAACTGGACCAGACGTACGTGACCGCCCACCATCCGGGGCTCGGGCTCCTTCACCACGTCAACCCGCGGATCGGCCTACGGGAGAACGACTTCCACATGCTTGCCGACTTCGCGAGTTCCCTGGAGATCTCGTGAACCAGCGGCTGAGCACCACGCCAGCGCTTTAGCCCTGCGGCTGGGTAGGGGGAGATCCCCGGCCCGGTAGTGAGGTCGGTCGGCTCACCCCGTCCCGCCCTTGCGATGCGGACTCGCCGCCAGTCCGGATCATCGTCCCGAATGGGGAGAAGATCCCGCCAGCGTGTGGACTGACGGGCCCTCATGCGGGATCGAACCAGCAGTGAGTGTTGTTTACGGTTGGCCGGGTGGTTGGCCGCAGCAGGCGATGGTCTCGGGCTGGGTGGTGCTGACGAGTGGTGCTACGGCGAGCACGGCCGTCAGTGCCACGAGCAAGCTGATCACGGCTTTGCGCATTGTTTCCTCCTGTAGGTGACGGGGTCAGGTGCCGCTTGAAGCGGTTGCTGGTTCAGCGGTCTTCGGCTCGGACGCGGTCGGCGATTCCCTGTGTCAGGTCCTCCGCCTGGTCCTCCAGGTTCCATTTGCCGTCCTGGTAGGCGTGGTTGCTGACCCAGAAGACCAGGACGCCGTCGTGCAGCGACCTTGCGAGGTACGCCAGCGACCAGTCGTTGCCGCCGTTGTGCCAGACGGTCCGGCCGGTGGGGGTTTCGCGGACGGCCCAGCCGTATCCGTACGAGCCGTCCAGGCCGGGCACCCTGACGTGTGGCGCGAAGAGCTTCCGCCTGGCCTGCTCCGGCAGCACCTCGTTGCCCGAGAGGGCCCGGTGCCACCGGAACATGTCCTCGGCGGTGGAGAGCATGCCGCCGTTGCCCCGCAGGTGCCAGTACGGCCCGTCGGCGGCCCAGGGATGGTCGATGGGTCTGCCCTGGCTGCGCCCCTCGCTGTCGTACTCCACCGCGACCAGGTGCCGCGGCCACCGGGGCAGGACGTATCCGGTGCGTTCCATACCGGCCGGGGCGAACAGGTGCCGGGCCAGGAACGGCTCGTACCCCTCCCCGGACGCCTTCTCGACGATCGCGGCGAGCAGGCTGTATCCGGTGTTCGAGTAGTGGAACTCCTTCCCTGGGGCCGATTGCGGTTTCGATGCCAGTGCCTGTCGCACCAGTTCGTCGCGTGCGACGGGGTGGTAGTCGTCGCCGAGCGCCTCCACGAGACCCGAGGTGTGTGTGAGCAGCTGGTCGATCGTGATGTCCCGCTTGCCCTCGGGCACCGGCCCCAGGAAGCGGCTGATCCGGTCGCTCACCCGCAGCCGCCCCATCACCTCCAACTTCAGGATCGCGGCGGCGGTGAACTGTTTCGTGATCGACATGACGTCGTACACGGTGCGGCAGCTCGCGGGAGTGCCGGAGGCGCGGTCCGCAGCCCCGAATCCTCCGCAGTACGTGAGTTCGTCGCCGCGCGCGGCGATCACTGTGCCGCCCGCCCCGACAGGCAGGGCACGGTGGAGGAAGTCGGCGACCGACTCTTCGCCGCGCACCTTCGGGCCGGCCGCGGCGGACCCGACGGCCGGCCGCGGGGCATCACCCTCCTCGGAGCACGCGCCCAGCGTCAGCAGGACCGCCAGGGCGGTGACGGCGGTGGCGCCGGTGGCGGCGGCACGGGTGCGACGGCAGCGGAGCAGACCCATAGGACGTATGACCTCCAACATCGGGAATCCGCACCGAGGTTGACGGTCGTTACTGACGTTCTTCAAGCTGTGAGGGTGTTCGAGCTTGTGCGAGCCCGTGTACGTCCAGCTCATCAGGGGGACCAGCGTCATGACCACCGCACCGCCCACACCGCCGGACACCGACGCGGCCGCCTTCGTGGCTGCGCTGCGACGGCTCAAAGTCTGGTCAGGTCTGAGTTACCGCCGACTGCAACGCCACGCGGCTGACGCGGGCCACTGTCTGCCGTACTCCACGGCGGCGACCATGCTCGGCAGGGAACGGCTGCCCCGCGAGGAACTCGTCGCGGCGTTCGTGGCGGCCTGCGGAATCCGGGGCGAGGAGGCGGAGGCATGGCTGGACGCCCGCACCGACATCGCGTGCGGCCCCGCACCCGCACCCGCACCCGCACCCGCCACGCTGGTGGACGCCGGGCCCATGAACATCGCACCCCCGGCCACCGCACCGACGCGTACCAGGCCCTGGCGGACGCGGTGGGCACTCGCCGGCGCGGCGGCACTCGTCACCGCGCTCCTCGGCGGGGCGACGGCGTCCGGCGTCTTCACGGTCGACGAAGAAGTGGTGCAGACGCCGACGTCAGTACGCCTGTGAAGTACGCCTGTGACGCGGCACGGGCGAACCGGCCTCTCGGCTTCTTCGAGGGCGTACGGAACCATCCGGCCGAGTTTCGTCCGCTTTCGGATTCGACGCCGCTGACACCGTCCGCGCACGGTCCTCTCAGAGGCCGGATTCCTCCCGTGTGTCGAAGTCTCCGCGTGCTCGTTCGATGGCGGGCATGTTCTGTGACGCCCATGCCAGCAGTACGTCGATGGGGGGCCGAAGTGTCTTGCCGAGGGGCGTGATCCGGTACATGACCGCCACGGGGCGGGTGGAGACGACCTCGCGCTCGATCACGCCGTTGCGTTCCAGCCGCCGGAGCGTCGCGGTGAGCGACTTCTGCGTGACCTGGGGGATGGCCCGGCGCAGTTCGTTGAAGCGGCACGGGCGTTCGCAGAGTTCGTTGAGGACGCTCAGCGACCACTTGTCGAGGATCTGATCGAGCAGTTCGCGGTGCGGGGCCTCGATACGGAGTTCGTCGTCGGTATCCATGGCGAAACCTGGTCTCGTTGAAGTGTCCTTCTCCTACTAGGTAGCTTACAGATACTTACTCTGGAGGAGAGAAGACCATGACTGTTCAGTACTTCACGCCGGAAGGCATGCTGCAGCCGACCCCGTATCACCACGTCGCCGTGGGTACCGGCACGAGGCACATCCATGTCAGTGGGCAGATCGCGCGCCATGCCGACGGCACTCCGGTCGCACCCGGCGATCTGGCCGGGCAGGTCGCGCAGGCGCTGCGCAACACCTCCGTCGGGCTGACAGGCGCGGGCGCGTCGTTCACGGACGTGCTTCGCCTGACGTTCTACGTGACCCAGTGGAGCCCGGACAAGATCGGCGATTTCATGGCCGGTGTGGAGGCTGTCGCCGAGGAGATCGGGCTCCGGGTTCCCCTGCCCCCGGCCTCCCTCATCGGTGTCGACTACCTCTTCGAGCCGGATGTTCTCGTCGAGGTCGAGGCAACCGCAATCCTTGAGTGATCGTCGAGGGGATGCTGTTCAACGACTCCGTTCAGTGGTGCCTTGACGCGGTCGCGTGAAGGGGGCGGACGTGGTTCCTACGTGTGTGCGCTCGCTGTCCATACGGCGCGGAGCCGCTGGGCGGGCTGACTAGAGTGGCAGCCATGAGTGATCGCCGCAGAGCTCAGACCATGTCGCCGGTGCTGTTCGGCGTGGATGACGGCGGCTGGTTGCCTGTCACCGCGGGCGAGTCGGGAGCAACTGTCTTTCGCAGCGCGGACGCCACCCGGTATGCCAAGTGCGTGCCTGCTGCGGATGCGGCCGACCTGGAAGCCGAGCGTGACCGGAGCACATGGCTGAGCGATCAGGGTGTGCCTGGTCCCCGCGTGCTCGACTGGCGGTCTGGTGACGGTGGTGTCTGTCTCGTGACGAGTGCTGTCTCCGGCGTACCCGCTGATCAGGTGCCCGCTGAGGACCTGCGGGTCGCCTGGGAACGTATCGCGGACGCGGTCCGCCGACTGCACGAGACACCTGTGTCCCAGTGTCCCTTTCGCTGGGGCCTGGATGTCATGGTCGACGTGGCGCGCGACGTCGTGGCGCGTGATGCCGTCAACCCCGAGTTCCTCCCCGTCGACCAGCAACAGACGTCCACCGCTGAGCTGTTGGACCGCGTCACCCGGCAGGTCCCACGCCGAAGGGAGCAGGAAGCTGCCGACATGGTCGTCTGCCACGGGGACTTGTGTCTGCCCAACATCATCCTCGATCCGCAGACCCTGGACGTGGCAGGCTTCATCGACTTGGGTCGCCTCGGACTGGCAGACCGCTACGTCGACTTGGCGCTGCTCCTCGCCAACGCGCGAGAAACGTGGGCGGACGAGGAGCAGGCCCGGGGCGCGGATATGGCCTTCGCCGAGAGGTACGGCATCGCCCTCGACCACGACCGCCTGCGGTTCTACCTTCATCTCGACCCGCTCACCTGGGGCTGATCGACTTCCTGGGGGTCATCGGACGGACCGGAGCAAGGCGTCTCCGATGTGGAGTCCAGCCAGGCAGATCGTCTTGCTCTTCTCGTGGCCGATGGCTGATCCCTGCCCGGTCGATGACCCCTGCCTCGTCGATGAACCCTGCCCGGTCTACGAACGCGGCGGCAGGTTTCTTGTGTCTTTTCCTGCCGTCGTGAGGCAACTCGACGCCGTTTTATGGAACCGATTCGTTGATACGGGACCTGGACATTCTCGGGATCAACTGAAGATCGGCCCGGCCCTAGTGTCGGTGGTGTCAGCAGGAAGCACCGCAACCGACAGCCGTTGGAGATCATGATGCGCTCGCGTCTCGCCGCCCGTTCCACCCGTCTCGTCCTGGCCGCCGCGGCCGTGACGGCGCTCGCCGCCACGACTGCGTGTGAGCCGGAGGACTCTGGGGACGCCGGCAGCTCCGCGGCCCCTTCCTCCGGCGGGGGGAGCGAGACGCCCTCCGTCGACAGCCCGTCGATCGGCGCCAGCACCCCTGCCGGAGGCTCCAGCAGCGGTGGCTCCGACGACAAGGGCGACAAGGGTGACTCGGGCAGCGGCGACAAGTCCGGCTACGGGCAGTCCTGTGGTACCAACGACCTGGACTTCACGGTCGCCTGGAAGTCCGATCCCGATGTGGACGGCTATTACCAGATCACGGCCAAAGCCAAGTCCGGCATCACCTGCTACCTGGACGTCAACACCCCCAGCGTGTCGTTCGGTTCCGGCCGCGACGGCGTCGCCTCCCCGGTCGGGCAGGGTGGCGAGGACCCGATCAAGCTCACCGGCTCCGCCGTCGCGTACACCGGCGTCGATGCCAAGACCACCGACGGTGACGCCGGCACACAGTTCGAGAACATCATCATCGCGGTCACCGAGGACGACCCCGACCCCGCCGAACTCGAACTCCCGGACACGGCCACCGTGGACAAGCCCATCGTCACCAACTGGTCCACCCAGCGCAACGAGACCGTCCCTCGCATCATCTGAGGGCGACCGGGGCGCCACGGCTGCTGAACCGCCGGCGCCCCTGGCATCAAGTGCACGCTGTGTGAACCTGCTTGGAAGTCTGCACGGCGGCCGGGTCAGGTGACGGTGATGACGACTCTCTGATAGCTCGTCAGGGCCGGTGTGCCGTTGTCCTTGGCCTCGACGATGAGATGAATGGTCTGCCCGGGCCGGGCGTCCGCGGGAATGTCTACTCGCACCGCACCGGTCTTCGTGTGCCTGATGCCGACGGTGCCCGGATAGGTTCCGGCTTCCCGGTACTGCCACCATGTGCGGGTGACGGTGTCGCCGTCGGGGTCCGCGGTCCGGGACGTGAGCTCGACCGTCCGGCCGGCGCGGCGGCTGATGTCCAAGCCCTGGGGCACGCGGACGCGGGGAGCGTGGTTCGCGTCGGCGAACTTGCTGACACTCCAGTCGAGCCGGGCGGCGAAGTCGTTCTGGATGGCGGAGAACCAGCGCGCGGCGGCGTAGTCGCGGGGAGTGGCGCCCGTCGCGTCGGCGTCCCGTGCGTTCTGGTTGGACCACCGGTGGGGGTCGTCGGGGTCGACGACCTGTCGGCCGCCCCAGCCGCCCCAACCGGGGTGCTGATAACTGCGCAGCCCGTTGTCGACGAGGAGCGCGAAGTTGGAGGAGTCTCCTTCGGAGATCCACGATCCCTTCGGTTGCGGCGGTGTCCAGACCAGATACCCCATCGCTCTCAGTTCCTCGGCCGTGTAGCCGGACAGGCCGAAGTAGTCCTCGTCGTCGAAGCCGGCTGCCATCTGCTTGCCGTCGCCCCAGACACGGTAGGAGGCGCCGATCGGCCCCGTGCCGGAGACGTTGGCCCGGGTCCAGTCGGCGGAGTGGTAGACCGTGTCCTCGGGGCGGACGACGCCGCGGGAACCGTAACCCCAGACGGATGTGGCCACTTCGCGGTTCTGGATGTCCGGCCAGTTGGGCTTGATGTAGTCCTCGAACGTGGAGTCCTGCTGACCGAAGCTGGTGATGACCGCCTTGTTCACGATCTTCTTGTAGATCGCGCGCCATCGTGGTGTGCCCTGGTACTGGTCCTGGATCGACTTGAGGGCCCGGGCGATGGTGTTGGGTCCGCCCCATGCCTGGAGGAACACCTGCCCTGGCTTGTCGTCGAGCAGGACCTTCCTGATGAGGTCCGAGCCTTTGGTGTCCGCGGCCATGTCGCCCTCGTCGGTGATGTTGCCCGTCGCGATGAGCGACCGCAGCCGGGAGGGCGAGGGGTAACGCGGGTCGTGGCGGACCAGGTTCCCGTACACCTTGGCGTAGGCGTCGACGGCCTCGTCGATGTGCAGCCGGGCACCGGGCGCGGGCCAGCGGTGCGGCTCCAGGCCGCGGCTCGCGTCGCCCTGGTAGTGGTGCTGGCTGGACGAGTAGACCAGGCCGGCGATGTCGATCTCGTTGCTGTACAGCAGCATGCGCAGCAGCGAGTTCAGGTCGTCCAGTTCCGGGTCGGTCGTCACGATCGTGCGGGGTGCGGCGGCCGACGGCGTCTTGGTGTGGCTGCTGGTGTGTGTCTGCCAGTACTTGTCCGTCGCGGGAGTGCCGCCGCCCGTCGCCGAGCCGGGTTGCGTCATCGGCACGGTGAGCCCGAGAACGGCCGTGCTCACGACGAGCATGCGGGCGAGGCGGGTGGATCTGGGGGAGTGCGTGGTGCTGATCGGGACGTGGAGTGTCATCGGTTGCCTCCATGTGTCGGTCGCTGGATCGGTCGCTGTAGGCGAGCGGGGCAACGCGCTGCCGGCGGATCGGAGATCTTGTTACGGGACGGCGGATCGACTGCTTGCGCTCGGTTCGCCGTCGCCGTCGCCGTCGCTGTCTCTGTCGCCGACCGGCGAGGCCGTTGCCCGTGGGTGAAATCGGCTTGTGGGTTGCGGAGTTGACGACGCATCCGGCCCGTTCGTACCCAGGTCGGGTTCATGCGTCTACATGTCTACGCGC
This sequence comes from Streptomyces sp. NPDC127119, assembly GCF_042677425.1. Classification (NCBI taxonomy): domain Bacteria; kingdom Bacillati; phylum Actinomycetota; class Actinomycetes; order Kitasatosporales; family Streptomycetaceae; genus Streptomyces; species Streptomyces sp. NPDC127119. The sequence continues at coordinate 99,979 of NZ_JBHXTO010000003.1, forward strand.
CTGCGCGTCTATGTATCTCTGCGTTCATGCGTTGCGCGGTGATCAGTCGTTCAGCAGCTCTCGGGCGACGTCGATGTCGGTGACCAGGATGTTGATCCACCTGCCGCGGACCGCACCGCGGATCGCCGCCACCTTGTCCATTCCGCCCGCCACCGCGATGCGGCGTTCCACGGCGCGGAGCTGGTCCGGTTCGATGCCGATGAGGCGGTCGTTGAAGGGGGCGTCGACGGAGTTACCGTCGGCGTCGAAGTACCGGGCGCAGACGTCGCCCACCGCTCCGAGTTTCTTGAGTGCCCGCTGGTCCTGGGCCGTGATGGCGTTGCCTGAGCGTCGCAGCAGCGGTGAGGGATCGAGGCTGCCGATGCCCAGCAGGGCCAGGGTGAGACGCGACCACGCCTGCATCACGTCCACCATCGCCGGCTCCTGCGCCAGCAGGACCCTCAGTTCCCTGCTGCCGACCAGGGCGGCGGACGGGGCGAACACCGGTCGTGCGCCGGTCAGTTCGGCAAGTCGGCTCGTCAACCGTGTTGCGTGCAGCTGTACTTCGGGGCTGCCCGAACCGCCGACGATCTGTACGACTTCCTGTGCGCCGGAGGAGGTCCTGGCCCGCATCACCTTCACGGACTCAAGCAGCGTGGCGCTCCAGGAGGAGACGCCGATGACGTCTCCGCCCTTGAGCGTGGCGTCGAGGTAGGTGGCGGTGGCCGCGGCGAGCGCGGGGATGACATCGGCTCCCGACCCCTCGACCTCGACCACCACGGCGTCGCGCAGGCCGTACCGTGCCACGAGGGCTTCTTCGAGCTCCGCGTGCACCCCTTCCGGTGACACGACCACGGTGCGGACCACTCCGCGGTCGACCGCCTCTTTCAGCAGGCGGGAGACGCGGGGCTGCGACATGTTGAGGTGTGCCGCGATCTCGGGCTGGCGTACTCCGCGCTCGTGATACATGCGGGCCACCTTGACCAGCAGCCGCATATGGTCAGGGGTGGGAGTGGACGCTGCCGCCACCATGTCTCCATCCTTGTCGTCCCTGGCGGTCGGGCGCCAGAGCCTGTCACCGCCGCGGAACACCACACCCTATCGTCGGGGTTCCGCCACGGCCGCCCGCGGTGTCGGGTCGCCGGCATCAGAGTTTGGCGAAGACCCCGTACTCGTCGGCGTTCTTCACGGTGATCAGTTCGCAGTCGATGGACTGCTTCTCGGGCTGTCCGGTCTTGCCCGTCTTCACGTACTTGTCGGCCTGCTCGACCGCCCGTTCGGCCCCCAGCGCGGCGGGCTGGAGTGCCGTCGCCCGCATGGTGCCGGCCTTGATCTGGGCGATGGCGTCCGGACTGCCGTCGAAGCCGACGACGACGATGTTCTTGCGCTTGGCCGATTTGATCGCGGCCACCGCGCCGAGGGCCATGGTGTCGTTGCCCGCGATGACACCGCTGATCTTCGGGTTGCGCTGGAGGATGGTCTCCATCTTGCTGAAGGCCTCCTGCTGGTCCCAGTTCGCCGTCTGCTTGGCGACCTGCTTCAGGTCCGGGTACTGAGAGATGACATCGGCGAAGCCCTTGGAGCGGACACTGGCGTTGGTGTCGGACTCCTTGCCGGTCAGCTCGACGTACTCGCCCTTGCCCTTCGTCGCTGTGACGAACTCCTGCGCCGCGAGCTGCGCGCCCTGGGCGTTGTTGGACACGATCTGGGCCTTGGCGATACCGGTCTCGTTGATCTCGCGGTCGATGAGGAAGACGGGGATGCCGGCCTTGGTGGCCTTGCGGACGGGGCCGATCGACGCGTCGGCGCCCGCGTTGTCCAGGATGATCGCCGCGGCCTTGCGGGAGATGGCGGCGTCGATGAGTTCGCTCTGCTTGTTCGGGTCGTCGTCGTGCGAGGCGACGGAGGTCTTGTAGCCGAGGCTCACGGCCTTCTTCTTCGCCGCGTCCGCCTCCGCCTTGAAGAAGGGGTTGTCCGCGGAGGGGGTGATGATGGCGACCAGGTTGCTCTTCGAGCCGCTCTTGGACGAGCTCGTCCCGGACGACGAGTCGTCGGAGCTCCCGCACGCGGTCAGGAGCAGGGCCCCTGCGGCGAGGGCTGCGGTGGTCGTGACGGCGCGATGGGGCTTGCGGTGGAACATTCTGGTCTCCTCACAACGATGTGCGGACTTGCGTCAGTAGAGGTTCGGTACTGCGAGGGGTGGATGAGTAGTGGTGGATGAGGGGGCCGTGCGGACGTCAGTCGTCCGCGGGCCTGCCGGAGTCGCCTCGTGCGGAGCTGCCCGCACCAGCCGAGCCGGGATCGACCGGGCCGCGATCGACCGGCCCGGGATCGGCCGGGCCGGGATCGGTCTTCACGGCGACCGCGGATGCTGCCGCGCGGCGGCGCTGGAAGCGCTGCTGGCTCTGGTCGAGGATGACGGCGATGATGATGACGGCGCCCTTGATGAGCATCTGCCAGAACGTCGAGACGCCGAGGATGACGAGTCCGTCGGCGAGGAAGCCGATGACGAAGGCTCCGACGAGGGTGCCGCGTACGTTGCCCCGGCCGCCGGAGAGCGCGGCGCCGCCGATGACGACGGCCGCGATGGCGTTGAGTTCGAAGGTCTCGCCGGCCTGTGGTGCGGCGGAGGTGAGTTCCGAGGCGATGATCAGGCCGGACATCGCGGCGCAGGCGCCGGAGATCACGTAGACGAGGAGTTTGACGCGCTTGACGGGGACTCCGCTGAGCTCGGTGGCGCGTTCGTTGCCGCCGGTGGCGTAGAGCCAGCGGCCGAAGGGGGTCGAGCGGAGCAGGACGGCGACGAGTCCCGCCACCACGATCATGATCCAGACCGCCACGGGCAGACCCAGGGGCCGGCCCCCGCCGAGCCAGTCGAAGCCGGTGTTGTGGGTGCCCGGGTCGCCGGCCAGGTCGGGGTAGGTGGTGCCGTCGGAGATGAGCAGGGCGGTGGCGCGGGCCACGTAGAGCATGCCGAGGGTGGCGATGAACGGGGCCACGTTCAGGCGGGTGATGAGGATGCCGTTGACGGTGCCGACCAGGGCGCCGACTCCGATGCACAGGACGATGACGGCCCAGACCTGCGGATAGGCGACCACGTCGAGGATGCTCAGGTGCAGGCCCTGGAGCAGTTCGCCGGCGATCACTCCGGACAGGCCGACGGTCGAGCCGACGGAGAGGTCGATCCCGCCCTTCAGGATGACCAGCAGCATGCCCAGCGCGAGGATCGCGTTGATGGCGACGTGCTTGGTCATCGTGATCACGTTGTCGACGGTGAGGAAGGAGTCCGACAGCAGGCTGAAGACGACGATCAGGACTCCGAGTGCGATGAAGGCACGCAGTTCGAAGATGGAGTCGACCGTCTTGAGGCGTCGTGCCTGGGCAGCCGCGGCGCGACGCTGCTGGAGCACTACCTCGTGGTCCTTGGTCAGGGTGTCACTCATGGTGTGCCTTCTCGGTGGTGTCGGCTCCGTCGGCCAGGCTCATCAGCCGGTCCCGGGTGATCTCTCCGGCTTTCAGGTCGGCGACGAGACGGCCGCGCGCCAGGACCAGGAGCCGGTCGGGCATGTGCAGCGCCTCCTCGGCCTCGGAGGTGGTGAAGAGCACGGCGAGGCCGCGTTCGGCCTGCTGGGCCATCAGTTCGAAGACGTCGGCCTTGGCTCCCACGTCCACGCCGCGGGACGGTTCGTCCAGCAGCAGGACGCGCGGGCCGGTCATCAGCGCCTTCCCGATGACGACCTTCTGCTGGTTCCCGCCGCTGAGCGAGCCGATGGGCGCCCGCGATCCGGGGGTCTTCACCGTCACGTCGGAGATCATCGAGGTCACTGCCTCGTCCTCGGCACGCCGGTTGAGCAGCAGACGGCGTACGAACCTGGTCACGGAGGCCAGTGACAGGTTCTGGCCCACCGTCATGGACTGGACGAGACCGTCTCGCTGGCGGTCCTCGGGGACGAGGGCCAGCCCGTTGCGGATGCGGTCGCGGACGCTGCCGGTGAGCGGTTCGCCGTGCAGGCGCAGTTCGCCCGAGGCGGCGGGCATCCGGCCGGCCAGACACTCCAGCAGTTCGGTACGGCCGCTGCCCATCAGGCCGTAGATGCCGACCATCTCGCCGGCCCGGACGGACATCGACAGGCTGTTCACCGCGAGCCGCCCGGGGACGGACGGGTCGGCGACGGACAGTTCGGTGATCTCCAGCGCGACGGGACCCAGAGTGGCGTTCCGGTCGGGGAAGAGATCGTCCTGGCTGCGGCCCACCATCTTGCGGACGATCCAGGCGAGGTCGATGTCGTGCGCCCTTGCGGTCGCGACCATGGCGCCGTCCCGCAGGACCGCCACCTCGTCGGCGACGGAGAGGGCTTCCTCCAGGTGGTGCGAGATGTACACGATCGCGACGCCCGCGGCCTTGAGCTCGCGGATGACCTGGAAGAGGATCTCCACCTCCGGTGCGCTGAGCGCGGAGGTCGGCTCGTCCATGATCAGCACCCGGGCGTTCTGCAGCAACGCGCGGGCGATCTCGACGAGTTGCTGCTGGCCGAGCCGCAGCTCGCCGACGGAGGTGTCGGGGTCGAGTCCCTCGTCGAGCCGGCCCAGCACCTGGCGTGCCATGGCCCGCTGGGTGGTGCGGTCGAGCAGCGTACCGGCCTGCCGGGTGCGCTCGCGGCCGAGGAAGAGGTTGTCCTGGATGCTCAGGTTGGGGCAGAGGCTCAGTTCCTGGTGGATGATCGAGACGCCGTGGTCGGACGCCTCCCTCGCACTGCCGAACTCCACTGCCCGGCCGTCGAGTTCGATGTGCCCGGTGCTGGGGGACTCGACGGCGCTGAGGATCTTCATCAGGGTCGACTTGCCGGCCCCGTTCTCGCCGAAGAGCACAGTGGTGCGGCCCGCCGGGATGTCCAGCGAAACGCCCTTGAGTGCCTGCGTTCCGCCGTACACCTTGGTGACCTCGGCGGCGCGCAGCACGGGCGCGGCCGGCGCTTCCTTGGCCGTGGAGGTCATGACGCGGCCTCGATCGAGACGGGGGTGAGGGTCAGTACGTCGGCGGTCAGCGGTGTCATGGCGCCGACGACGGTGACCTTCTTGCCGCGGACCGCCGCGGGATCGAAGGCCTTGAGCACCTTGTCCTTCATCGCGGTGTTCAGCGCCGTGGCGGCGTCGGCGTACTCGACCTGGTTGGTGAACTGGCCGAAGGTGATGAAGCCGGCCGCGTCGCGAAGTGCCGTGCCGTTGATGGCCGGGCCGACCTGCACCGAGACGCGGGTCTTGGCCAGACCGGGCACGGTGACCTGCATGAGGCCGTTCTCGGCGGCGCCCGCGGTCCCGGTCAGCGTCACGGCGTAGCTGTACGGTCCGGTGCCCGGCCGGTGCCCGTACTGCTTGCCGGCCGCCTCGGGGTCGGCGGCGATGGCCTTGTACAGGGTGGCGATGTCCACGGCGTTCTTCTCCATCGCGGGGACGACCTTGGGTTCGTACGTGCCGGCGGCGTACTTGGCGGCGTCGAACGCGGGCTTGCCGCTCGCCTTGTCCTCGCTGTCCGAGCGGTAGGTGGTGGTGGCCGCGATGGCGGCGAGCAGGAGCACGAGGGCGATGAGGGAACCGCTGCCCAGGGTGATGCGGCCCCGGAGGTGTGCCGTCTTCCTGCCTGTCTGGGGCAAGTCTGCTGTGGTCATGACGTCCTTTGCTGTCCGCGTGTCCCGAGGTCGCGAGCGGCCGCGACCCGATGACGCCAGCGCGCGACGGTGTCGCCGCGCCGGGCGTCGTCCCAGCCGGCTGTGAAGGTCCGCAGGCCGGCGTCCGCGCGCTGTTCCAGGTCGGCGGTCGTCCACAGGCCGAGTCCCAGGCCCGCCAGGTGCGCGGCACCCGCGGCGGACAGTTCGTGGTGCCGGGTACGGGCCACCGTGACGTCGGAGACGTCGGCCTGCAGTTGCATGAGCGCGTCGCTGCGGCTGAGGCCGCCGTCGGCCACGACCTGGCGCAGACCGGGCAGGGCGGCGAGGACGTCGGCCACCTGAAAGGCGACCGATTCCAGTGCGGCGCGCGCCAGTTGGGCGCGGCCGGTACCCAGCCCGAAACCGGCGAGGACGGGTACGGCGCGGGTGTCCCACCAGGGTGCCCCGATGCCGCCGAAGGCCGGCACGAGGGTCACGTCGCCCGCGTCCGCGTCGGCGGCGAGCCGGACGAGTTCCTCCGCCCCGGTGCCGAGCAGGTCGGCCAGCCAGGTGAGGGTGCGCCCGGTGGAGCGGATGTTGGCCTCGTGCGCGTGGACGGGACGGCCGGTGGACCAGGCGATGGTGCTGCACACATGTTCCGCCGGTTCCGGGGAGTCCGTCACCGTCATGACGGAGGAACCGGTGCCGTAGGTGACCTTCACGGTGCCGGGGCGCCAGCCGGCGTGGGCGAACAGGGCGGCGTGCGAGTCGCCCATGACGGCCAGGAGAGGGGTGCCGTCGGTCAGCGGACAGAGGCCGTGCAGCGTTCCGAACGGCCCGGTGGAGGGCACGACACGGCTCAGTGCGGCACGCGGGATGTCGAAGAGGCCGAGGAGTTCGTCGTCCCAGTCACCGGTGGCGAGGTTGAGCAGCTGGGTCCGGGACGCGTTGCCGATCTCGGTGACCGCCTGCCCGGTGAGCCGGTGGACGAGGTAGGCGTCGACGGTGCCCAGGCGCAGGGTGCCGTCCTTGCTGCGGGCCCGGGAGGGGTCGTGCACGTCGAGCAGGGCGGCCATTTTCAGAGCGGAGAACATCGGGTCGAGGGGGAGACCCGTGCGGCGGCGGATCTCGTCGGCCGCTCCGGCGTCGGTGAGGCGGGCCGCACGTTCTCCTCCGCGCTGGTCCTGCCAGCTGACCAGCGGTGCGACCGGCTCGCCGGTCGCCGCCTCCCAAAGGACGACCGACTCGCGCTGGGTGCTCAGGGCCACGCCGGTCACCGTGCGCGGGTCGATGCCCGTCAGGCAGTCGGCGACGGCGCCGCGCACGCTGCCGAGGAGCGCGGTCGCGTCCTGTTCCACCAGGCCGGGGCCGGGGTGGGACTGGGACAGGGGCGCTTCGGCCCGGCGGACGATGCCACCCGCGGCGTCGAGGAGCAGTGCCTTGGTGGAACTGGTCCCCTGGTCGACGGCGAGAACGTGCGGTCTCATCACACCCGTCCCAGTGCCTCGCGCGCGGCGCCGGCGACTCCGTCGGCTGTCAGCCCGAAGTGTTCGAGCAGGAAGGCCGCACTGCCGGTCGGAGCGAAACTGGGCACACCCAACATGCGTACGGGGACCGGGTTGCTCTCTGCCACGACCTTGGCCACGGCGGCTCCCAGGCCGCCGGAGAGCAGTCCTTCCTCGGCGGTGACGACGGCTCGGGTCTCCCGCGCGGCGGCGACGACGGCGGCTGTGTCGAGGGGTTCGACGAAGGTCATGTTGAGGACGCGGGCGGAGATGTCCTGCTGTGCGAGCAGGTGCGCGGCGTCCAGGGCGCGGGAGACCATGGTGCCCACGGCGATCAGGGTGACGTCGGAACCCTCGCGGAGCTGTACGGCCCGGCCGGCTTCGAAGGGCGCGTCGTCGGGGGTGACGGCGGGCACCTTGAAGCGCGGTACGCGGATGTAGGTGGGTCTGCCCGACGCGGCGGCCCAGCGCACCGCGCTGCGTGTCTGCGCCGGATCGGCCGGCACGATGATGTCCAGACCCGGGATCGCGCGCATCCAGGACAGGTCCTCGATGGAGTGGTGGGTGGGCCCCAGCTCTCCGTAGGCCATGCCCGGGCTCTGGCCGCAGAGCACGACGTGGCGGTGGGTGTAGGCGATGTCGGCCTTGATCTGCTCCAGGGCGCGGCCGGTCAGGAAGGGGGCCGCCGCGGACGCGAAGGGGATGAACCCGGCGTTGGCGAGACCGGCCGACACACCGACCAGGTCCTGCTCGGCGATGCCGACGTTGATGAGACGGGTGGGGAACTCCTCGCGGAACTTGACGAGGTTGCTGGAGCCCACGGAGTCGTTGCAGACCGCCACGATCCGCTCGTCGGCGCGGGCCAGCACGGCGAGTTCGTCGGCGAAGTCGGCGCGGCAGTCGAAGGTGGGTGCCTGTTCGGCCACGGAGGTCATCGGTTCAGCTCCTCCAGCGCGAGACGCACCTGGTCGTCGGTGGGCACCTTGTGATGCCATTCGACGCGGTCCTCCATGAACGACACGCCCTTGCCCTTGGTGGTGTTGGCGATCACCGCGACGGGTCGCCCGGTGGTCGACGGCTCGTACGCCTCCTTGATCGCCCGGTGGTCGTGCCCGTCGATGACGCGGACCTCCCAGCCGAAGCTGGCCCATTTGGCGTCCAGCGGCTCCAGCGACTTGGTGTCCTCGGTGCGCGCGCCCTGCTGCAGCCGGTTGCGGTCGACGACGGCCGTCAGGTTCGCCAGTTCGTAGTGGGCGGCCGTCATGGCGGCTTCCCAGTTGCTGCCTTCCTGCATCTCGCCGTCGCCGAGCACCACGATGGTGCGCCAGGTCTCGCCGCGCAGCTTCGCTCCCAATGCGCATCCGGTGGCCACGGGGAAGCCGTGTCCGAGCGGTCCGCTGTTGGTCTCCACTCCGGGGACCTTGAGCCGGGCCGGGTGGCCGTTGAGCGGCGACAGCGGAGCCATGAACTCGCGCAGCCGGCTGCGCGGGAAGAACCCGCAGGACGCCAGAGTCGAGTACAGGGCAGCGGCGCAGTGGCCCTTGCTGAGGACGAACCGGTCGCGCTGAGGGTGGTCGGCCTGCGTGGGATGCATGCGCAGTGTGCCCCACAGGGCGGTGACCATCAGGTCGGTGACGGAGAGGTCACCTCCCACATGGCCCATGCCGGCCGACTGGATGGTGGTGATGATGTCGCGGCGGATCGACGCCGAGATGTCGGCGAGTTCCGCTGCCGCCTCGGCGGGGGAGGCCGCACGCAGTCGTGCGCTGCGCGGTTCGTAGGCGCGGGCGGCCACCTCGTCGGTCCGCAGAGGGGCGGCGGTCTCCAGGACGGCGCTCATACGGATTCACTCTCGGCGAGGGCGCGGAACAGCGCCCGCTTGGCGATGCGCTGCGCGCCGAGGGCGTCCTGCGCGGCCTGCGCGGCGGCCAGTTCCCCGCGGTCGAGGTAGCCCAGTGCCTGGTGGAAGGCGCGCATCGTACGGATGCCGGTACGGGCCGCCTCGACGGGGTCCTCCCGGAACGGGAACTGGTCGAGCTGCCAGACTCCCTCCCAGCCGGCGTCCTGGAGGGCGAAGAAGAACTCGAAGGTCTCCAGCAGGTGCACGGAGCCGACGACCATGTCGTCGTCCCAGCCGCGGAAGTTGTCGTTGACGTCGATCGCGAAGAGCCGGTCCCGGGCGATGGCCAGCCGGGCGGCCTCGGCGGGAGTCTCTCCGCCGTACAGGGAGTGGCCGAAGTCGAGCAGGACGCCGACGTTGTCCACGCCCATGTCCTGGATGGCGAGCAGGGTTCGTGCGACGGACGAGAAGACCATCCGGTTACGGGGCTCGCGCGGCTTGTACTCGATGGCGAACTTCAGGTCGGGGAAGGACTGGGCGAGTTCGCGCAGTGCGTCGACCGACTTGGTCCACAGGTCGGTGTAGTCGGCCTGGAAGGGATAGTCGTAGCCGTCCTGCCCGGGCCAGATCTTGATGTAGTCCACGCCCAGTTCGCGTCCGACCTCGGCCGACGCGGCGACCAGGTCGATGGCCTGGCGGCGGACGGCGGGGTCGGGGTTGGTGAAGCCTCCCTTGGCGAACTTGCCGGTGTAGAACTCCGGCGTCACGGCGATGGCCCGCAGGTTCTGCTCGGCCAGGGCTTCGCGCACCTCGGCGGTGCTGATGTCGCCCGGCGGGAAGGGCCAGTTCAGGTCGAGGACGGACAGATCGCCGACCGCTCCGGCGAGCTTGATGGCGTCGAGGATGGTGCGTGGTTCGCCGTAGCCGTCCGTGGCGTATCGGTCGACGTAGGTCGCGAAGTGCCAGACACCGGCGCCATAGATCGGTTCGTTCTGACCAGGCTGCTGAATGTCTATGCGTGGTTGAGTCGACATGCAGGTCAAGTTACGAACCCGAGTCAGGCGCGTCAAGACCTGTGCATCGGGTGATTTCCCGCCGGCCCGGCCGAGGCTTCGGCTGCGGTCCGAGCCCCGGCCGGCAGTCGAGATGAGCTTCCGTCCGGCCTGTTGACATGCCTCAGAAGTGCTCGCAGAATCTCACTGTTTGCCGAATCGCAGGTGAATGGACATGCGCTGAGCTGTGCTCGTACTCACGGTCATGCTCGTGTTCATGTTCGTGCTCGTGTACGTGTCCAGTTGTGTCGCGGTGGCCACCCCGCGGAGTCAGCCCGCCGCGCCGTCCAGCAACCGGCTGTACCGCAGCCGCAGTGCCCGCTCGGTGCTGGCCGCCAGGGTGACCAGGGTCAGCGCGACGTTGCCCCAGGCCGGTAGGCGGACCGGCGCGGTGAAGGCCCCGACGCGCTCGGCCACCGGGGGCACTTCGGTGACTTGTTGGGCGAGTTGCGTGCCCAGCATGACCAGGGCGATGACGAGAACGGTCAGCGAGAAGACGCCGATCCAGCGGCTCAGCGCCGGATGCGCGCGGTCGAGGTGGGCCCGGCGTCCCTCGGCGGAGTCACGGTCCGGTACGAGCAGACGCTCGGTGCCCTCGCCGGTGACGTAATGGCAGCGCCGGAGCCCGAAGTTGCTCAACCGCACCTCGACCGTGCCACCGGGGACCGGGAAGGCGGCAGGGAGCCTCGACCGGGCGTGATGCCTGCCGTCGAGATACAGGTCGGCCTTCGCCTTCGCGGACGTCTGGTCCTGACCGCGCTTGACGTCCACGGCGTAGACCACCTTCCCTCCGCCCCCGTCACCGTCGGGCAGCCGCAGGTAGAACAGGGAGCGATAGGGCAACTGCCACCAGCGGAACCGCTTGAGCGGCCGTCCGTCCCCGGGGGTGATCCGCCGGGCGGCCCGGCGGCTTCGCATCTCCTCGAACATTTCCGGCGCCTGCCTCACTTGCTCGGTTCGCCGGGTCGCGCCGCTTGGCCGGGCCGCGCCGCTTCACCGGGTTCCGCAGCGCAGGCGAGGTCCCGCGCGGGGCGTTCCCCGGTGGTCAGGAACGCCGTCGCGGCATCGTTGGCGCACATGTTGCCGCCGTACGGGTAGACGCCGTGGCCGCCCTGGTCGGCCGTGACCATCGTGGCCCGCCCGCCGAAGGCCCGCCGCAGTTCGCGGGCGCCGACCAGCGGCGTGCCCGGGTCCCGCTCGTTCTGCATCATCAGCACGTTCGAGGGGCCCCGGCCGGTGATGCGCACCGGGGGCTCGGTCCGCTCCCGCGGCCAGTACGCGCAAGGGGTGATGCCGGCCGTGGAGCCGCCCAGCATCGGGTACTTCAGCCGGTCCACGGCCACATTGCGCTGGTACTCCCGGACCGTTCCGGGCCAGCGCGAGTCACCGCAGACCACGGCGAAACGTGAGGCCAGGAGATTCTCCAGGTCCGCGGGCGGTTCGGGGAGCGGCAGCTCCTTGCCCGTGTCGACCGCCTTCCAGAACTCGGCGAGCTGAGGCATGGAGCCGTCGGCGTACAACTGCTCGAAGGTGAACGCGCGGAACCCGGTCCCGTTGACGCCCTGGACCGGCTTCGCGTCCAGCCGCGCCACGAGCTCGTAGAACTTGCTGGTGACCTGCTTCGGCGTGGAGCCCAGACCGTACTCGGGATGCGCGACGGCGAACGCGGCGAAGTCGGGGAAGCGGTCCTCCAGCCCCCGGGCGAACAACCGCATGGCCGTGACGTCGTAACCGCGGGGACCCAGGTTGCTGTCGAGCACGATCCGGTCACTCCGCCGCGGGAACAGCGTCGTGTAGACCGCGCCGAGGTAACTGCCGTAGGAGGCGCCGAGGTACGACAGGTTGCGCTCGCCCAGTGCGCTCCGGAGACGGTCCATGTCGCGTGCGGTGTTGGCGGTGGTGGTGTGCGGCAGCATCCACGCGGTCTTCGAGTTCGCGCACTGCCCGGCGATCTTCCGCGCGTGTCCCGCTTCCCGTGTCACGTCGGCCGCGGTGTGGGCGTACGGCGGGAAGTTGCCGCGCCACTGCTGTTCCTTCGTCAGGTCGCAGGTCACCGGAGTGCTGCGGCCGACACCGCGCGGGTCGAAGCCGATGATGTCGTAGGAGTCGAGCACCTTCTGCGGCAGCCCCGACGCGGCGAGGACGGCCGGATAGATCAGACCGGAACCGCCCGGGCCGCCCGGGTTGGTCAGCAGGACGCCGCGTCGCTGCGACGGCTTCTGGCTCGCCAGCCGGGACACGGCGACATCGATCTGCCGGCCGTCCGGATCGCGGTAGTCCAGCGGGACCTCGAGGGTCGAGCACTCCAGGCGGGGCGCGGAGGCTCCCTCGGGGCACGGGCCCCACCGCAGGGGGCCGGGCGCCGGTGCCGTCGTGGCTGCCTCCGCCCCTGTGGCCGTCGTCGTGGACGCTGTCGACGACAGTGTCGATGCGGACGACGACGCCGGAAGCGCGGTCAGTGTCAACGCCGCGGCGGTGAGGGCGAGGGGCAGACTTCTGCGCATGAGGTGTCCTCCTGTGGGGGCCTTAACCGGCTGTGGGGGGCTTTACCGGCACGCGAACGAGTCTGTTGATCAGGAACGGCCGGCACATCGGCCCGACGGACCGACCCGGCCTGGACCGCGGGAGAGGCGCCGGTTAGACCTGGGTCGTAGACGCATCGGTCCTGGGTGTGATCCACCGGTCGCACGATGTGGCGACAATGGCCTGGTGAACACGGACGTGATGCCGCGGCTCGGAGTGTGGCAGCAGACCTGGCGGCTGGTGGTGGCCGCGGTCGTGAGCCTGCCGATCTGGCTGACGACCCTCGCACTGGCGCGCAAGGAACCCGGCGGCCCGGACGCCTGGATCCTCGTCGCCGATCCGCTGATCGCCCTGGGCTGCCTGACGGTGCTGCTGTGGCGGCGCCGGTGGCCCCTCACAGTGGCCCTGGCGGTCGCGGTCGCCTCGACCGCTTCGGCGTTCGCCACCGGCGCCGCACTGCTGGCACTGTGCTCGGTCTCCACCCGCCGCCGCCCGGTGGAGATCGGGGCCGTCGCCCTGGCCTACGTGATCGCGTCGCAGGTCGCCGTCGGGATGTTCCCGGTGCAGGGCTCGGCGGACGTGCAGTGGTGGGTCCAGGTCGTCGTGCCGGCGCTGACCGCGGGAATCGCGGCGGCCGCGGGTATGGCCGTCGGGGCACGGCGGGTCGAGGTGCGGTCCCTGCGGGAGCGGGCGGAGAGCGCGGAGCGGGAGCAGAGCGCGCGGGCGGCGCAGGCACGTGCCCTGGAGCGCAACCGGATCGCCCGCGAGATGCACGACGTCCTCGCGCACCGCATCTCCCTGGTCGCCATGCAGGCCGGGGTGCTCGACCACCGCCGCGACCTGCCGCCCGAGGAGAACCGCGTCCTGGTACGCGGTATCGCCGAGGGCTCCCACCAGGCGCTGGAAGAGCTGCGGGAGGTTCTCGGCGTGCTCCGCGCCGACCCCGGCCGCCCGGAACCGCCGCAGCCCTCCCTCGACCGGATCCCCGACCTGGTGGCCGACGCCCGCACCTCGGGACTCGACGTCCGGCTGACCGACACCGTGACCGCGACCCCGCCCGGCGGCGTCGGAAGGACCTGCTACCGGATCGTCCAGGAGGCGCTGACCAACGCCGCCAAGCACGCCCCCGGCGCGGTCGTACACGTGACCCTCGACGGCTCCGAGGGCGGCACCCTCGACATCGGCGTCCGCAACGGACCGGCTCCCCTGCGCACCGCACGGCCACCCGCCTCCGGGTTCGGCCTGCTGGGCCTCGGCGAACGCATCACCCTCGCAGGCGGCGAACTCGACCACGGTCCCACGTCCGAGGGCGGGTACGTTCTCACGGCACGACTGCCCTGGCCGGACGGCCCCGCCCACAGTCACGAAACGAGCGCATGAGCCACGACAAGAGCACGTCGACGGAGAGCCGGCACGATCCCGTACGGGTCGTCATCGTCGACGACGAAGAACTGGTCCGCATGGCCCTGCGGCTCGTCATCGACGGCGAACCGGACCTGACCGTCGTGGGGGAGGCGGCCGACGGGAACGCCGCGCTCACCGTGGTGGACGAACAGCGGCCCGACGTCGTACTGATGGACGTACGGATGCCGGGCCGGGACGGCCTGGACACGACCCGGGAACTGCTCACCCGGCAGGCGCCGCCCCGGGTGCTGATGCTGACCACCTTCGACTCCGACGACCTGGTGCTCGGGGCGCTGCGCGCCGGAGCGCTCGGCTTCGTCCTCAAGGACACCCCGCCCGCCCGCATCCTCGACGCGGTGCGGACCGTCGCGGAAGGCAACCCGGTGCTGTCCCCGGCGGCCACCGCACGGGTGATCGCCGCGGCCACCGGCCCGGATTCCGTGCACACCCGGGACCACCATCGCGCCGCCGCGCGCGCACAGTTGTCGACGCTGACCGAACGGGAACGGGAGACCGCCCGGGCCATCGCGGACGGACTGGGCAATGCGCAGATCGCCGAGCGACTGCGCATCACGGTCGCGACGGTCAAGGCCCACACCGGCAATCTCTTCGCGAAGCTGGCGGTCGAGAACCGGGTTCAGATCGCGCTGCTGATCCGCGACGCGGAGGACTGAGCGGAGGATCGAGCGGGCGGGGGCTTCTCGCTGCCGTCCCGCGAACGGTCCGCAACACCCGGCCCTCAGGAAACCCTCAGGAACCAAAAGCCACTCCGACCACGCAACGCGCCTTGAGCAGGGGCCCGTCCGCAGGTGTGGTGCAGATCTCAATTCGCGGTCCGGAGTCCGCCTCGCCGTGCCTGGCACCCCGTTTTCCATGTTGTTTACCCTGTGCGGGATCACTGCCAGTTCGATTCCGTCGTCGGTGATGTCCGCACATCATCGCGGTGTCCTGGGCATTCCGTTTCACCTTCCGGCTGACGGAGAAATCCAAACGATACCGTAAGGTGTTGACACGGGCCGGTAGTGGACTGTTGTATGAATTCCATCCACGGGGGATGGATGGCAAACAGTGACCGGTCGTAATGACGGACACTGAGAGGGCTTCATATTGCCCGCTGTCATCCGCAGTTGGGGGCGGTAGTGAGTAGGGTCAAGCACGCGCTCTGTCTTCTTCGGGACCGAATCGGCCGCAGAAGGGTTGTCAGTCACTCGCGCTTCAGGAGCCCGAGGCTGCGATCTTCGCGGGCGGTGGACCTGTCGTTCGAGGCCGCGCGGCGGACAAGACCCACGAGAGCTCCTCTGCGCTTCGTCGCGGCACCGTGCGGGAGCGGTGCCTGACGGTCCGTCCACCGGTGGTGTCGGCCGGTCGTCGCTTTCCACTGCCCAGGCAGTGTTCTCCCTGTGTTCGTGCAGCCGACCGGCCGGATTCGACGATTGCCCGCTCCTGTCGATCCGGCATGCCGAAAAGAATGCCGGAGAACAAGAAATGATTTCCCTTTTCCGGCCTGCCGTGGGCCGGCAGTTCCCGAACAGGTACGTGTGATGAGCGTGCGCGAAATTCCGTCAATAGCCCCTACTTTATCGAGGTAGACATGGCGTCGTCTTCGCAATCCGTCCGACTCAGGAATACCCCCTTCGTCATCAAGGAGTCGTCCGCTCAGTACGAGCGTGCTGTCGAGAGCAGCCTGATGCAGGTAAGCATCACCGGCCGCAAAGGGAAGCAGGTGTTCCTGCCGGACGGCCGCGGGGTGGTCGAGTTCGTCAACTGCTCCTACCTCGGGCTCGACCTGCATCCCCGTGTGATCGCGGCGTCGAAGGCCGTGGACGAGGAGTGGGGGATGAACTTCTGCTGCGCCCGCTCGCGTTTCTCCTTCGAGCCGCAGCGACTTCTCGAAGAGGAGCTGTCGGCGCTGTACCGGGGACGGGCCATCACCTTCCCCTCGACGACCACCGCGCACATCTCGCTCATGCCGCTCCTCGCCAGCGGGGTGCTCTTCGAGGAGGGCACGGCGCACAGGACGTGCCTGATCTTCGACCAGTTCGCCCACTCGTCCATGGCCTATCTCAAGCCGGTGCTCGCCGCCGAGGCGACGGTGGAGACGGTTCCCCACAACTCCTTCGAGGACCTGCGGAAGCAGGCCGTGGCCGCAAGGGCGCGCGGCGAGGTGCCGGTCTACGTGGCCGACGGCATCTACTCGATGGGCGGCCTGTGCCCGGCCCGCGAGCTGCTCGACCTGGCCGAGGAACTGGACCTGTGGCTCTACGTCGACGACGCCCACGGCCTGGGCATCTTCGGTGAGCGCGGAGAGGGCCAGCTCCTCAGCCAGATCGAGGGCGACATCCCCGAGCGCGTCATCCTCACCTACTCGCTGTCCAAGGGCTTCGGCGCCTACGGCGGCGGGCTGCTCGTCCAGGGCGAGTGGCGCGAACAGCTGATCCGCTCCTACGGACAGGTCTACGCGTTCTCCGCGGCGCAGACCTTCCAGGCGGTCTACGCCTGCCGCGCCGTCGTCGAACTGCACGAGGAGGGCGCGATCGCCCCCCTGCAGCGGACCCTGCGCGAGCGGGTGGCGCTGTTCGACGAACTGATGGGGCTGTCACTGCCGTTCAGCCCGATCCGGATGGTCCCGATCGGGGACGAGTCGAACGCCCTGAAAGCCGGCGAGGAACTCCTGGCCGAGGGCTACTACGCGTCGGTGGTCTTCTTCCCCATCGTCCGCCGCAAGTCCGCGCAACTGCGGCTGTGCATCGCGGCCAATCACACCGAGGACGACATCCGGGGTGTCGCCGCCGCGCTCAAGCGTGTCCAGGCGACCTACGCGACGTACGCGACCGACGGGAACGGGGAGGCCGGGAAATGAAGCACAAGGAACTGCACGTGGTGATCGGCGGGGGAATCGCCGGCTGCGTCGCCGCGATCACGCGCAGCCGCGCGGGGTACGACGTCGTCGTCCTGGAGGGGCAGCAGGCGCGCTCCGAAGGCACGTACCCCGTGTGCACGCAGACCAGCAACATCGTCAGCGAGAACCACAGCGGCGCCGAGTACCCCTTCGACCCGCAGAGCGCGCGTGACTGCCTCGACGGCCGTATCGAGAACGAGCGCTTCTTCCCCGAGGCGATCTACGGCGGAAAGACGAACAGCCGCATCATCGCCTCCCAGAGCATGATGGACGACGGCCACGACATCGTCGGCCAGTGCCGCACGAACATGGACGTCATCCGATCGCACTACGCCCGGCGCTGCGAGGAGGACCCGGCCAACGCCGTCTTCGGCGACCCGTCGCAGGTCTGCCGCGAGGTGTCCACCGTGGACGGCGTCCACGACGTGGCTGCCGCGTTCCTGACCCCGCAGCGCGGGATGAACCCCGTGCTCGTGTCCACGGTGCTCGACTGGGAGCTGCGCCAGTGCGGCGTCGACTTCCGCGAGGGCAGCAGCGTACAGACGGTGGAGCGCCGCGCCGACGGCCGGTACGACGTCGTGCACACGAACGCCGACGGCGCCACGCGCACCGTGGTCGCGGACCAGGTGAGTCTGTGCGCGGCGACGGCGGCGTTCGGCTTGGCCAAGTCGCTCAATCCGGGGATCGAGTTCCCGCGGCTGTTCATGGCGCTCCGGGAGATCCTCTACGTCGACCTCCCCGACGGTACGGAGAAGAACTTCACCTGCCTGAAGCTGGAGGACGCCTACGGGGGCATGCTCAGCCCGCTCAACGAGCACGTCGCGATGATCTACCACCCGCCGGCCGGGCACGTGATGAACATGGTGATGGACCCGGTCACCGGCGCCGCCCCGTACGCGCGCCACCTCGCCGAGGGCCACCCGGAGATGCGGGAACGCGCCGAGCGGACGCTGAGCCGGCTGCGTGACTTCTACCCGGAGCTGCGCCGGTCCAAGATCCTCGGGACGTACCTCAAGATCGCCATCAACACGGTGTCGGACTCGCGGATGCGGCGCAACATCGGCGTCTTCGGCGTCGACTCCGGCGCCACCATGACCGTACTGCCCAAGTGGACGATGTGCGCCGTCAACGGCCGCAAGGAGCTGGCTCTGGCTCTGGAGCACTCCAAGGCCGCCGGCAACGTGGACGCGGACGAAGCGAAGGAGATCCTCGCCGGATCGACCCGCACCTGCTGGGAGACGCCGCCCGACTGGGCGGGCAAGCCGGAGTTGCTGACCGCCCGGGCGAAGAAGCACGCGGCCAACATGAACGTGCCCGAGGCACTCGCCCTGCGGTTCAGCGACGCGGTCGACCCGTCGGGTGCGCGGCAGGTCTCGTATTGAGCACGGCCGGTCTCCTGTCGAGCACGGCAGATGCGGGGACAGAGAGTTCCCGCGCAGAGCATGGGCCGTGACATCCGGCCCGGAGGGGATGCATGCATGTCTGGGAAGAACATCGTGATCACGGGGGCCGGCAGCGGCATCGGGGCCGAGACGGCGCGACGGCTGGCCCCGGGAAACCGGCTCGTCCTGCACTACCACACGGCGAAGGAGGGTGTGTTGGCCCTGCGCGAGGAGCTGGCGCCGGTCTGTGCCGGTGTCGACGTGGTCGAGGCCGACCTGACCACGGACGCGGGCTGCGAGGCACTGTCCGAGGAGATCGGCAGGCGCACGGACGCACTGGACGTCCTGGTCAACAACGCGGGCGGCATGATCGAGCGCCAGTCCGTCGGGGACCTGACATGGGATCACCTGGCCGCGACGTTCGCGCTGAACACCTACTCCGCGATGCGGCTGACCAGCCTGTGCACCGGCCTCCTGCGCCGGGGCGGCAACGACCCCTGCGTGGTGAACGTGACCTCGATCGCGATGCGCCACGGAGCGCCGACCGCGACGGCGTACGGCGCGTCCAAGGCCGCCATGGACTCCTTCACCCGTGGCGCCGCAGCCGAACTCGCGCCGCACATCCGGGTCAACGCGGTGGCGCCCGGCATCATCGACACCCGCTTCCACGAGCGCGTGACGTCCGAGGACAAGATGCGGCAGTTCATCGAGAACACCCCGCTGAAGCGCGCGGGAGGGGTGGCGGACGTCGCCCGCACCATCGAATACCTGGTCGGCGCCACCTTCGTCACGGGGGAGACGATCGACTGCAACGGCGGCCTCGCCATGCGGTAGGCGTCGTGGCCGCCCCCTGCCTCCGCACGATTCCAGGGAAGGTTTTACCCATATGAGTACACGTGTTCTTGTCACGGGTGGTGCCGGGTTCATCGGATCACACCTGTGCGAGCGGCTGATCGACGACGGCAACGAGGTCATCTGCCTGGACAACCTGTTCACCGGGCGGCGCGGCAACATGGCGAAGCTGCTCGGCAATCCCCACTTCGAGTTCGAGCGGCACGACGTGGCCGAGCCCTTCCACGCCGAGGTCGACCAGATCTACCACTTAGCCTGCCCGGCCTCACCGGTCCACTATCAGCGCAACCCGGTGCGCACCGTCCGCACCTGTGTGCAGGGCACGTTGAACGCCCTCGAACTGGCCCGTGAGACCGGAGCCCGGCTGTTCATCGCCTCCACCTCCGAGGTGTACGGCGACCCCGAGGTCCACCCGCAGCAGGAGGACTACTGGGGGCACGTCAACCCCATCGGGATCAGGGCCTGTTACGACGAGGGCAAACGCTGTGCGGAGGCCCTCGCCGTGAGCTTCGCGCGGCAGTACGGAGTGGAGGTCAGGCTCGGCCGGATCTTCAACACCTATGGGCCGCGGATGCACGAGAACGACGGCAGGGTGGTGTCGAACTTCGCGGTGCAGGCACTGCGCGAGGAGCCCCTGACCATCTACGGCGACGGCAGCCAGACCCGGTCCTTCTGCTACGTCGACGACCTCGTCGAGGCGATCGTCCGCCTGATGGCGACCGAGACCGACGCCCGGCCGGTGAACCTCGGCAACCCGCAGGAGACGACCGTCGAGCAGATCGCCCGGCAGATCAAGCGGCTCGCCGGCTCGCGGTCCGAGCTGGCCTTCCGGCCGCTGCCCGAGGACGACCCCACCCGCCGCCGCCCCGACATCTCCCGGGCCGACACCTTGCTGGGCTGGGAGCCGAAGGTCGACCTGGAGGACGGGCTGCGCCGGACGATCGCCGACTTCTCCGCCCGGACGACCACGACGACCCTGACGGGCGGGCAGCGGCCCGGGCCCGTCCCGGTGCGGCAGGAGGCCGGCCGATGAGAGGGAGGACGGACGCCTGGCCCGCCACTTTCCCGGCCGCGAACCGCCTGCGCGGCCTGGCCCAGTCCGACATACGGCGGATGAGCCGGGAGAGCGACCGGCTCGGGGCCATCAACCTCGGACAGGGGATCTGCGACCTGCCCACTCCCACAGTCGTGGCCGAGGCGGCCAAGGCGGCGATAGACGCCGACGAGAGCATCTACACCTACCCCGAGGGGCACCTGGCGCTGCGCCGGGCGATCGCCGAGAAGGCGGCACGGGACAACGGCCTGACGGCCGCACCCGAGGGGGAGGTCGTGGTCACCGTCGGCGCCACCGGCGCGTACACCGCGGCCGTCAACGCGTTGCTCGACCCCGGCGACGGCATCCTGATCATGGAGCCGTACTACGGCTACCACGTCAACGCCGCGATCGTCGCCGGGCTCGAACCGCACTTCCTCACCCTCGCGCCGCCGGAGTTCACCCTCACCGAGGAGGCGTTGCGGGCGGCGGTGCGGCCCACCACCCGGGCCATCGTGGTGTGCACGCCGTCGAACCCCAGCGGCAAGATGTTCAGCCGGACCGAACTGGAAGCGGTCGCGCGCGTCGCGCACGACCGGGACCTGCTCGTCATCAGCGACGAGATCTACGAGTACATCCGCTACGACGACTGCCCCCACCTCTCCCCGGCCACGGTGGGCGGCCTGTGGCCCCGCTCGGTCACCATCACGGGCCTGTCGAAGACGTTCAGCATCACCGGCTGGCGCCTCGGTTACGCCCTCGCGCCCGAGCCGCTGGCCAGGGCGATCGCCCTCGTCAACGACCTGTACTACGTCTGCGCGCCCAATCCGCTCCAGCACGGCGTCCTCGCCGGCTTCGCCCTGCCGCCCTCCTACTTCGCCGAGATGCGAGCGGACTACCAGCGCAAGCGCGACCGGCTGTGTGACGCGCTTGCCGAGGCCGGCATGTCGCCCATCGTCCCGAAGGGGGCGTACTACGTCCTCGCCGACGTCGCGGACTGGGGCTTCGGCACCGCCCGGGCCGCGGCGATGGCGCTGCTGGAACAAGGAGGCGTGGCCTCGGTACCGGGCAGCGCCTTCTACCAGGGGGCGACCGGCGAGAACCTGCTGCGGTTCTGCTTCGCCAAGGAGGACGCGGTGGTGGAGGAGGCCTGCCGTCGGATACGGCGCTTCCGGCCCCGCGGCGGCCTCGTGGAGGGCGATCCCGTGGAGGACGACCTCGTGGAGGCGGACAGAAGAGGGCTGGGGGCACGGTGAACGACGCACGCCGAGGAGGCTTGTACGGGGTCGCCGCCTATGTGCTGTGGGGCCTGTTCCCGCTGTACTTCCGGCTCCTGGACAGCTCCAGCACCCTGGAGATCCTGCTGCAGCGGCTCCTGTGGACGCTACCGGTCTGCCTGCTGGTCGTCGCTGCCACCGGCACCGCGGGCCGGCTGCGCGCACTGCTGCGCCGGGGGCGGCGCGTGTCCGCGCTCGCGGGGGCTGCCGCCGTACTCGCGGTGAACTCGGGCTGCTACGTGTACGCCGTCAACGCGGACCGCGTCATCGAGGCGTCGCTGGGCTACTTCATCAACCCGCTGGTCACCGTGGCACTGGCCGTGCTCGTACGCCGAGAACGGCTGCGTCCTCTGCAATGGGCGGCGGTCTCCACAGGCGCCCTGTCCGTGCTCGTCGTCACCGTCGACTACGGCCGACCGCCCTGGATCGCGCTGATCCTCGCGACCTCGTTCGGCCTCTACGGACTCATCAAGAAGCAGGTCGGCGAGGATGTCGAAGCGCTCGCCGGGCTCACCACCGAAGCCCTCACCCTCGCCCCGCTGGCCGCGGCCGGACTGGCCTTCTACACGGCCACCGGGCACGGCACCTTCACCCAGGACGCCCCCTGGCACGCCGTGCTCCTCGCCGCGGGCGGAGTGACGGTCGTCGCCCCGCTCCTGCTGTTCGCGGCGGCTGCCCGGCGGATGCCGCTGGCCACGATCGGGCTTCTCCAGTACCTGACTCCGGTACTGCAACTCCTCATCGGCGTCGTGCTGTTCCACGAGGAGATGCCGGCCTCGCGGTGGAGCGGTTTCGTCCTGATCTGGATCGCGCTGGCCCTGCTGAGCACCGACGCGCTGCGCGAGCAGGACCGGCAGAGCACGAGGCGCAGAAAGAGCGCGCCTGCCGCGCAGCCCGTCCGGGCGGAACTGCGCACCCCTGAAGAGTGAATGACACGTCGGCGAACCGATGACGAGACGATGGAGCCCCCTGTGCAGAGCAAGACCGTGGAGAGTAAGTCCGCGCAGAGCAAGACTGTGCCGAGTGAGTCCGTCCCGAGCGAGTCCGCCCCGGGCAAGTCCGTCCCGGGCAAGTCCGTCCCGGGCAGGACCGGAACAGTCACTGCAGTGCCCCCCTTACCCCCTGCCCACCGTCTCTCCGTGATCGGCACCGGATACCTGGGAGCCACCCACGCGGTCTGCATGGCCGCGCTCGGCTTCGAGACGCTGGGCCTGGACACGGACGCCGAGAAGATCGCGGCCCTCTCGGCCGGCCGACTCCCGTTCTACGAACCCGGACTCGAAGACCTCCTGCGTGACCAACTCGCCACCGGACGACTGCGCTTCACCACGTCGTACGAGGAGGCCGCGGCCTTCGCCGACGTCCACTTCCTGTGCGTCGGCACCCCGCAACGCACCGACGGGCCCGGCGCCGACCTGCGGTACGTGGACGGCGCGGTGGAAGCGCTCGGCCCGCACCTGACACGCCCCAGCCTGCTGGTGGGCAAGTCCACCGTCCCGGTCGGCACGGCCGCCCGCCTGGGGGCGCGGCTCGCACAGCTGTCACCGGCGGGGCAGGGCGCGGAAGTGGCGTGGAACCCGGAGTTCCTGCGCGAGGGATTCGCGGTGCAGGACACCCTGCGACCCGACCGCCTGGTCTTCGGAGTCACCTCGGACCGGGCGGAGCGGCTGCTGCGCGAGGTCTACGCACCACTGCTCGCACCGGCCGAAGGGGATGAGCCCGTGCCGTTGGTGGTCGCCGACCTGGCGACCGCGGAACTGGTGAAGGTCGCCGCGAACTCCTTCCTGGCCATGAAGATCTCCTTCATCAACGCCATGGCCGAGGTCTGCGAGGCGGCGGGAGCAGACGTTCTGCCGCTGGCGCGGGCGCTCTCCCACGACCCCAGGATCGGCGGACGCTTCCTGCGCCCAGGGGTCGGCTTCGGCGGCGGCTGCCTGCCCAAGGACATCCGCGCCTTCACGGCCAGGGCCGAAGAGCTCGGCGTCGGCCGGGCCGTGGAGTTTCTGCACCAGGCCGACGAGGTCAACCTGCGGCGGCGTACCGCGGTGGTCGACCTGGCGAGGGAACTGAGTGGCGGCGACCTGTGCGGGCGGCGGATCGCGGTCCT
This sequence comes from Streptomyces sp. NPDC127119, assembly GCF_042677425.1. Taxonomy (NCBI): domain Bacteria; kingdom Bacillati; phylum Actinomycetota; class Actinomycetes; order Kitasatosporales; family Streptomycetaceae; genus Streptomyces; species Streptomyces sp. NPDC127119. The sequence continues at coordinate 123,477 of NZ_JBHXTO010000003.1, forward strand.
GGGAGCGGCCTTCAAGCCAGGCTCCGACGACGTACGGGACTCACCGGCGCTCGCGGTGGCCGACCTCATCGAGCGGGAGGGTGCGGAGGTGGTCGTCTACGACCCCATGGCGATGGACAACGCGCGCAAGGTGTTCCCCTCGCTGTCCTTCGCCGACTCCGTCACCAAGGCGGCCACCGGAACCGACGTCCTGCTGCACCTCACCGAATGGCCGGAGTTCGAGGACATCGATCCCCGCGCCCTGGGTACCACGGTGGCCGGGCAGCGCATCATCGACGGCCGGAACACCTTGGACGCGTCGCGCTGGCGGGCGGCCGGGTGGGAGTACCGGGCGCTTGGGCGGCCGTGATCGCGGGGTGCCGGGGTGCCGGGGTGCGGGGATCGGCGCGAGGCCGCGAGACATGGAGACCGTGAGACCGCTCGACCGCGAGACAGGGATACGGGGATACCGGGATACGGGGTCGGGCGGTCGGCCGGTCGTGCCGGACAGGTCGGTCAGCAGCCCGATGCCGCCGGCCGGCGCCCGACGGTGCCCAGCTCACCGACGCCGACCTGACCCGTAGCGCCGGGATCCTGCCCCTCAGCTCGTGAGCCGCTGCCGCTCCCCGGTGGCAGCCGCCTTCTGGATCTGATCCAGAAGACGGTGTTGGCGAGTGGAGTGGTCGAAGTCGGGAACGGTGTGGGTGCCTTCGATCAAGTCGTCGTGCAGCTGGCCGTAGGCGTGCGCGACGCTGTGGGCCATGGTGCCGCGAAGCTCGGCCAGGGCAGGGAAGCGCGCCTCGTAGCGGTCCGGGACGGGCAGCTCGACGAGTTCGTTGCTCGCGCCGCGGGCACCGTGAATGCTGACCAGACCGTACTGGAGATGGCCCAAGTCGCTGGTGACCAGCACGTCCCCCTCGGTTCCGTTGATCTCCCACAGGAAGTTGGTGGAGCGCGACTTCCCGCCGCGGTAGTGGACGGAGGCGACGGCGCCGGATTCTAGGGTGCCCGTGACGGCGATCTGGTCCTCCGCGGTCATCGGCGCAAGCTTCCCGGTCTGCTGGTGACGGACCGGGCTGCGCCGGGTGGCCGTCGTGGCACTGAGTTCGGTGAACGAGCCCAGGACCGAGGCGAGCCCGTCGAGGGTGTGGCCGAGCGGGATGGTCAGCATCGTGGCGCCGTTGTCCCGGTCGATGAGGTAGGCGCTGCTGTCGTCGAACGTCGGCCCCCACGCACCTCCCGAGGCGACCACGCTGGTCGAGAGCACCTCGCCGACGTAGCCGTCCGCGACCAGGTCGCGCAGATAGCGGACCGGCGGAGCGGAACGCGCCTGAAGTCCGACGAAGCCGCGCAGCTCCCGTGCATGCGCGAACGCAGCCATCTCCTCGGCTTCGGCGGTTCCGTTGCCCAGCGGCCACTCGCTCAGCACGGTCTTCCCGGCGGCCAGGGCGGACGTGACCAGCTTCTGGTGGTGCGGCACCTTCACGGTCACGACCACCAGGTTTACCTCGTCCCGCTCCACCAGCTCCTCGACGCTGCCGAAAGCCAACGGAACACCGAATTTCTCCCCGGCGGCCTTCGCGGTCGCGGCGCTGCTGGCACTGAGCGCGCGCAGCTCGTAGGCGGCGGGCAGTGCGGCAAGAGCGGGGACGTGGGCCCGACTTGCCCAGCCGCCGCGGGTGCTGAGTCCAACGATGCCAACACCGATGGGCGCGGCCGGCCCAGAGGCGTGAGTGGAGGAAAGGGAGGAGGCCATGGGTGTTCCTTCGCGTCGGCTGAATGCGCGGAGCAGAAAACCACCCTAGGCGCATGTTCGCATCAAAGCGAACATGACTGGTCGGGGCACCGGGGATACTGGAAGCATGGCCAGCCGAACTTCTTCGCCACTGCTCCACCCAGACGAGCAGAGCATGAACCTCTTCACCGTGATGACGGCTCTCAGCGACCCGGTCCGTCTGAGCATCGTGACGACCCTGAGCGCCCAGTCCGAGGTGGCCTGCAACTGCTTCGATCTCCCGGTGGGCAAGTCGACCGCAAGTCGCCACTTCCGCGTCCTGCGCGAGGCCGGGCTCATCCACCAGCGAGATATGGGCACGCGCCGCATCAACTCCCTCCGCCGCCTGGAGGTCAACCGGCGCTTCCCGGGCCTCCTCGACCTCGTCCTGCGCGAGGCAGCCACCAACGCATCGGCCGACCGGTAGTCCCGGCTCCACAATGAGTCCACGCCTGGAGTCGGCCAGCTACGTTGGGCCCACCCCCTGGCCCCTGACCACGACACGGAGAGCCAGGTCAGGTCACCACCGGGCACGCAGCACGCCGTCACTGTCAGGCAGAGCGGCTTGGAACAGCGGGTGACGTTCGTCGAGGACAAGCGGCAGGGAGCAGGCCGCCCTCGCGCCTGCCACCACAGTGGCGAGTTGTTGTTGGTGGGTCTCGTCGACGGTCACGTGACGGATCGTGCCGTCCGCCGACTCCCAGACGAAGTCCACGTATTCGTCCTCGGGCAGCGCGGCCAGGACCGCATCGACATCAGATGTGAGGTCGGGCCAGCCGGTCAGGAGCGCGCGCGGGCCGAGTGCGGCGCGGACGGTATCGAGGTTGTTCGCGGTGAGGCGGTGCCAGCGGGTGGCGTTGCGGAGGTAACTCTCCTCGACGAGCAGCGTCTGCGGTGCGGCCAGCTCTGCCCGCGCTCGTTCCCAGAACTCCCCGTCCGCAGCCTGCGTCACCTCTGGTTCCTCAAGGTCCGCAGCGTAGGGCGAGACCGTGATCGGTTCCGCGAACAGGCCGAGCTCGTGGGTCCGGGCGACAGCCGCTTCGCAGGGCTGGTCGCTGCCGACGTACACGTACACGTATTGATCCCACCCGACGTGCACGGTGAACGTGTCCCGCTGCTCCAGCCGGCACCAGGCACCCTGGTCGCGGAGCATGGCCCGGACCAGCTCCAGCGCGACCGGGACCGAGACCTCGGCACCGTCGTAGTAGCCGCTGAGGTCGGGCGGGAACAGCCCGGCGAGGCCGTGTCCTTCAACTGGTGCCTCTAGGCCGAAACTGACGAAGCCGGTGACCGCCGGGTCACGGATCTCCAGCCAGTCAGCGTAGTTCGCGACGACGGCCTGTCGGGTGAGCGCTCGGCCCAGGCTCCGCAGACCCCTCGGTTCGAAGAACCGGTCTTCTGTCAGGCCATGGAGTGGGCAGAACGGTCGGGGGACCCGAGGCGATCACTGATCCAGACCAGACCAGTAAGGACAATCCTTAGCCCACGGTGGTGTGGAACGCCTTGCGCAACGTCTCATGAACCGTCCACGTCGTCCGGTCGCCGGCGCGCAGGACACAGGCGTCTCCAGGGCCGACGTCGAAAGTGGCGCCGCCCTCCACTGCGATCGTGGCCCTGCCGCTGACGACCACGAAGAGCTCGTCCGACTCCGTATCGGTGACGATGCCGGGCGTGATCTGCCAGATGCCACGAACCTGCGTACCGTCCTTCGACTCCCACAACACCTTGGCAGACACCTCGGGTGAACCCTGCAAGATCTGTGCGGGGTCGAGAGCTTCGGGGATCAGATCGGCATCGGGGACGTGCACTGCAAAGCTGCTGTTCATCATCATGTGGCGACGCTACGGCACCGTAAGAGCGAACTCCCATGGTCACCGTGTCGTACCAGGTGCACGCATGAGTGACGATGTGTCCAGTGCAGGCGTCGAGCGGTATATCCCTGGGCCGGGCACGTCATGCACTGCGTTTCGGCTTCGCCGCCGTCTTCTTGGCCACCTTCTTCGCGGTGGTCTTTTTGGCAGTCGTCTTCTTCACTGTCTTCTTGGCTGTGGTCTTCTTCTTCGGGTGCAGCTCGTGGACGTCGGCGTCGCCCTCGCCGCGTGAGGTCCGGGCCTTTTTCACGGAGGCTTCCAGGGCGGCCATCAGGTCGACGACCTCCCCGGCCGGTGCGTCGGGTGCCGGTGTTTCGGGAGCCGCATGGCCTTCCCGTTTGGCCTTGATGACTTCGGCGAGGGCGTCGGTGTAGTGGTCCTCGAACTCGCTGCCTTCGAGGTCGTCGCGGGTCATGTGGTCGATGAGGGCCCGTGCGCCTTCAATCTCATCGTCCGACACCTCCACCGCGCCGGGTGCCAGTTCTTTGGGGGAGCGGATCTCGTCCGGCCAGCGCATGGCGTGCAGGACGATCGCGTCGTCACGCACACGCAGCAGCCCGAGGCGTTCGCGGCCGCTCCACGCGTATTTGGCGATGGCGACCTTGGCACTGCGTTCCAGTGCCATCCGCAGCAGCTTGTACGGCTTGGCGGCGACCGGGCCGTCGGCCTGGAGGTAGTAGCCGTCGCCGACCTGGAGGGGGTCGATCGAGGCGGCGGGGATGAACGCGGCGATCTCGATGGCCTTCGCGGTGGGCAGCGGGATCTCCCGCAGTTCCTCGTCGGATATCGCGATGAGGGTGTCCTTGCTGATCTCGTACGCCTTGCCGATCTCGTCCTGGGGGACCTCGCGGTCCTCGATCTCGCAGATCTTGCGGACGCGTACGCGGCTCATGTCTTCGAGGTGGTACTGGTGGAAGCGGATCGCGTGGTTCTCGGTCGCGGACACCACGTGGATGGGCACGGTCACCAGGCCGAACGAGATGGCACCTGACCAGACAGTTCGGGGCACGACGAACCTCCTGTACGGCCCCGAGGGTTTCAGCGTACGAGGAGCTGCCCGGACCGGCACGCGGACCGGGCACCGCGCTTTCAGCCTCGGGCCGGTCGCCGGACTGGTCCCGTCGATCAGCTCGCCTGGGTGCGGGTGCTGGTGAAACGGACGGCGGTACCCCAGTTCTCCCGTACGGGCGACAGGCACCACTGGCACAGGGGCAGTCCGCCGCTTCCGTACTTGTGGGTGCTGCGCTGGCAGCCGGAGCAGGGGCCGACGTAGCTGCTGGAAATGGTGAAGGTGGAGGGGTCCGGTTCGCTGACCGGGGGCGGGGGAGTGGCGGTCATCGAGGGTTGTCCTCTTCCGGGTGAGGGCGGGTGGATCACCGCGGACGCAGCGTATGCGGCCGGAAGGGACGGGGCCGGTCAGCGCGCCGCGGGGGTGTGGGCCGGGCGGGCGGATAAGTCGATGACTCCCATGGCGAGGTCGGGCCAGCAGTAGTGGCTGCAGGCGCGGGCGTCCGTGGTGAGCAGCTGTGCCAGGTCGGGCGGTAGGTCATCGAGCATGGGTCTCGTTCCTGGATTCGAGGTCCGGTGGGCTCGCCATTCGCGTGTTCGAATACTAGTTCGATACTCTACGTCTGGAGGAGGCGAGGTGCCATGGCGGCAGCAGATGACCAGGTGCGGGTGTCGAGTGTGATGCATGTGCGCTGTCCGGACCGGCTGCCGGAGGAGGTTTTCCGGCAGGTCCTGGAACAGTGCGCGGAACTCTCCCCGAGCGTTCAGGCCCTCCCGCCGTCGGCCGCCCTGGTGGAGCTGAAGGGTGCCTTGAGGTATTACGGCGCCGACGCTCGGCGACTGGGTGAGGTACTGCGGGTGCGCACGTTGTCCCGGCTGGGCGTCGATGTGCGGGTGGGGATCGGGCCCACCGTTACGGTCGCGGCCACTGCCTCCGCGCAGGTCGATGCGCCCGGGGGAGTCCTCGCCGTGGAGCGGGACGAGGTCCTCGACTGGCTCGGGCCACTGCCGGTGGAAGCCCTGCACGGCATTGGTCCGAAGCAGGCGGCGGCGCTGAGGGAGTACGGCGTGCATTGTGTGGGCCTGCTTGCCACCATTCCGCCGGTCACCGTGCAGCGCCTGCTGGGCGGCAAGGCCGGACGGCTGGCCGTGGACCGAGCGCGGGGTATCGACCCCCGGCCTGTCGCCCCGCGCTCGTTGCCGGTGTCCACGAGCGTGCGCCACACCTTCGTCCAGCACACCCTGGACGGTGCCGCGGTCCGCGGTGCCCTGCTCGAACTGGTCGTCCGGCTCGGACTCCAACTGCGCGACCACGGCCAGGTGGCTCGTGGCCTGACGCTCGCGTTGCGGTTCGCCGGTGGCACCGCGTGGGAGAAGACGCGCCGCCTGCCGGAAGCCTCCGCGCACGAGGACGACCTGCGCACGATGGCGTACCGGCTCATCGATGCCGCGGGCCTGCAGCGCGGCCGGCTGACCGGGCTCGTGCTGAAGGGCGAGGACCTGGTCGACGCCGACCAGGTGGCCGAGCAGATCAGCCTGGACCAGGCACGCGAGGACCGGCTGGTCACGGAGGCGGTCAGCGACCGTATCCGAGGGAAGTTCGGGCCCGGCGCGATCGGCCCCGCCGCCACTTTCCGCTGCGCTTCCTGACCGCCCCCCGGCCCATCGATCACGTTGGCCTGCGAGTCCGCTGGGGCAGGTACGGCGTCGTCGGTGCGGGGACGGCCCCATGAACCGAGGGCCCGTCAGTACGTGGACGGGCACTCCTGTCAGAGTAGGCGCCGGCAGATTTTCCCTCTGCCGCTTCGCTTCGTATCGCACCGTAGGACAGGAGCAGCCCGGATGAGTTTCTATGACCGGATGGAGGAGCTGTACGGGCTCCCCGCCTTCACGTTTCCCGCGCTGGAAGCGCCAACGGTCCTGCCCGAACCCGACGCCGTGGCCTGGCTGATCAACGGGCAGCCTGACGCCGTGGCCTGGCGGAGCACCGTGGGGGAGCCGTTAGTCGAGGAGGAGTGCTGGGACGAGGCCTTCGACCGCTTCTGCGCCGAGGTCGACACGACGCGGGTCCGTGCACTGATCGTCGGCAGCTGGGACGACCCTCTCGACACGGACCCTTCCCAAGTCATCGAGGCGCTGTTGGCCGCGCGTGACCGGCTGCCGGCCCTGCGCTCGCTGTTCCTGGGGGACATGGTGGCCGAGGAGGCCGAGATCTCCATGATCAGCCAGACCGACGTCACACCGCTGCTGGCCGGCTTTCCCGCACTGGAGGATTTCGGCGTGCGCGCGGGAGAGAGCCAATCCATGGGCAGGGTGCAGCGGTTGGAGTTTCCTGCCCTGCGTCACGACGCGCTGCGCAGGCTGACCGTGCAGAGCGGCGGCCTGCCGGCGGACGTCGTCCGCGGGGTGGGAGCCAGCGAACTGCCCGCGCTGGAGCACCTTGACCTGTGGCTGGGTGTCTCTGAGTACGGGGGCGACTGTACGGTCGCTGATGTGGAGCCGATCCTGTACGGCGACCGGTTCCCCCGGCTGCGTCACCTGGCCCTGCGCAACAGCGAGATCCAGGACGAGATCGCCGTCGCCCTTGCCTCCGCTCCGGTGGTCGCCCGGCTCGAAGTGCTCGACCTGTCCATGGGCACGCTGAGCGATGACGGAGCCGCCGCCCTTCTCGCAGGCCAGCCACTCACCCACCTCAAGAAGCTGGACCTGCACCACAACTTCCTGAGCGAGTCATTCCGGCAACGGATATGCGAGACGCTCGAACCCGCGGGCGTGGAGGTGGACGTCGACCGGGGTGACGCCAAGCTGGACGACGATGGCGGCCCTGCTGACCGGTACGTCTCCGTGGCGGAGTGAACCCCGCACGAGCATCCCGACGCCGCCCTGCCTGAGGCCGACCGCCTCCGGCTCAAAGCCGTCCGTCCTGGCCAACTGCCCGGAATTGACGGCACTCTCCGCGCATGCGCGTGCTTTCGGTCGGCTGGATCCAACCCGGACCCTACGATCGAGGAGTGACGATCGAGTACGAGTGGCGGGGCGACTTCGACAACCCCGTCCTCAACGCGCTGCATGCGGACGGCTTCGGCCACCCGGTTTCTCAGACTGACTGGCGAGAACGACTTGAGCGCCACAGCCTCGGCTGGGTCTGCGCTTGGGAGGACGGCTCACTGATCGGCTTCGTCAACGTGGCCTGGGACGGCGGAGTTCACGCCTTCATCCTGGACACGGTGGTGGCCGGTCATCGCAAGCGGAGTGGTGTCGGAGGTGCGCTGGTAGCAACTGCTGCTCACGAAGCTCGTGCCGCGAAGTGCGAGTGGCTTCACGTCGACTTCGAGGAGCATCTTCGTTCGTTCTACTTCGATGTCTGCGGCTTCAGAGAGACGACAGCTGGACTGATCGCCCTGTAGCAGGGGGTCAGGCCCTGGGCGAACGTCCCGCTCGGGCTGGCCGCCTGCTGCGACGATCATCCTCGTGTCTTCGCTGCCCGCCATGGAGTGAGAGGACGAAAGAACGTGGATGTGTACGAAGCCGTGGACAGTCGCAGAGCGGTGCGGGCGTTCAGCGAAATGCCCGTATCCAAGGAGGTACTTGAGCGAGTGCTGGCTGCGGCGACGCGGGCTCCCTCAAGTGGAAACCTTCAGCCCTGGCATGTGTACGTAGTGATTGGCGAGCCTTTGGCCGAATTGAAAAGACGTGCGACGGCCAGGGCGCTGGCGGGGGACCCGGGTGACGAGCGGGAGTACCCGATGTACCCGCCGGACCTGGCCTCACCGTATCTGGACCGTTTCTCCGCCGCGGCTGCCCTGCGGTACCAGGCGCTGGGCATCGAGCGCGACGACCCTGCCAGGCCCATGAAGATCGCCGCGTTGAACACAGGGGCGTTCGGGGCGTCCGTCGTGCTGTTCTGCTATCTCGACCGGACGATGGGACCCGGGCAGTGGGCGGACGCGGGGATGTACTTGCAGACGGTCATGCTGTTGCTGAGGGCGGAAGGGCTGCACAGTTGCCCCCAGGTGATGTGGACGATGTATCGCAAGACCGTCAGCGAGATGGTCGGGGCCGATGACGGGCGCGTGTTGTTCTGTGGCGTCTCGGTGGGATTCGAGAAGGAAGACGCACCACGGCTGCGCACCGGGCGGGCGGACGTGACGGAAACAGTGAGCTTCCTCGGAGCGTGACGCCCAGCGGTCATACAGCCAGGCTGACGCCGGTGCACTACTGACCAACTTCCCTGCACGGATGACAAAGTCCGCAGCTCACGATGACCCTAAGGTCCATGGTCGAGGCCGTCACTGAGACGACGTCACCGACCGGAAGGACTGCATCGTGCAACGAGTATCAACGACGCTCCGCATGCGGAGCGGAGTGTTGGGTGCTTTGGTTCTCCTCTTCGCCGCCGGCCTGACAGCCAGCCCGATGATGACTGCACCGGCCCATGCTGCCTATGGTCCGTGCAACACGACGGTGAAGCGTACCGATGGGTTGAACAACTCCGGCAATCACTTCACGGTCCCCGCGCGCACTGGTAACGGTCTGAGCTGTTACATGCAGTATCAGACGGGGAGTGACAACGCCGTGACAGCGCTGCAGAGGGCCATCGTGTACTGCTATCCCGGCACCTATGCCGCCAATCGGATCATCAACACCGGAGGGGCGGACGGGTCTTACGGCGACGGCACAGTGGATGCCGTTCGGTGGCTCCAAGCCAACCGACTCGGCGTGAGCGCCGACGGCGTCTATGGGCCGGCGACCCGTGGACAGATGCGGTGGCCGTTGTATACCCCGGGCGGTATCTATATCGCCTGCCTCGATACCGGGTTCTAGGGTCCGCCTTCGAACTGCCCCTGCTCGCAGGGCGTATGACGCGAGGCTGACCGCTGCTTCGCAGGGGGCCGTCTTGTCGTGCCGGGGCGCGACACCGCGGAAGCCTTTGATCCGGTTGAAGCAGCGCTGGATGACGCTGCGTCGGCGGTGGATCCGCCGGTCCAAGCGGGTGGCCGGCCGCTGCGGCAGGGGACCCCGCTGGAAACGCGCACGCTGGTGTACGAGGACGCCCCGGACCTTCGGAACGGCCCCGGCCGTAGGGCGCGTCGACCCGTTGGTGCCGAGTGAAACGGTCTGGGTCGGTCCAGGTACACGACTATCGCTTGGAGTACGTCGGATGAGTAGCAACGTACTGACCATGTACGGCGGGCCGAGACGAGTTGACCGCCGGGGTTCGCCGAAAGTGGTGAACATGGTCAGTTTCTCCGACGGGTCGGGGCCGGCGCCGTCGGTCGTGTACGTCGAGCGCGAACTGCCGCCGGGCGGCACGTCCGCGTACCGTGCGGCCCGGGGAGGCGGGGCCCGTTCCTTCGCCCTGTGGGCCGACGATCAACGCCGGGAGCGGGTGGCCACCGTGGTGACACGGTCGGCCGGCGGCGGCGTGGCGAGGTTCCAGGTAGTCGGCGCGCACGGTGAGGTCCTCGGCACGCTTATACGCGAGAAGGCGCTCCGCGGCAGGGGCCTGCGCACCCGCTGGACCGTGCACCAGCCCAACGGCTCCGAAGCGGTCGGCTTCAAAGGGAGGATCGTATGGTGGTGGATGTGGTGGTTCCTGCTGCCCCTGATGACGGTGGTCCTCGTGATGACCGTCTTCGACAGTGTCCCTGGCAACGAGGGCGGCTTCGCCCGCGCACCCCGGCGCATCCGGTGGCGCGCGAACGGGCAGGTTCCGCTGGAGTTCAGGTCCAAGGGCGACAAACTGCACGTACACGCACCCGGTGTGGACTGGCGGTTGGGGGCAGCTCTGATCGCCCTCCTGCGCAGTTTCAACGCCGGCGCGTGGGACTCGGTGAAGCGGTGACCTCGGGGACGCTCCTCCGGAGCGACGTGCTTTGTGGCGGCGGGAGTTGCTCTTCCGGGGCCGCGCATCGTAGGACTGGGCTGCTGCATGTCTGATCGGTGGTCGGCGCAGCGTCATGCGCCAAGCTCTTCTCCCGGCCCGCCCGGCGGGTACGGGCCACCGTGGGGGCGTGAAGTGAGTGCCGGGTACCGGCGTTGGGCGGGGGTTCTGCGCCGCCTCGCGATCGCGGTCGCTGGTCTCATGGCGGTCGCTTTCGTGGCTGGCATCGCCCTCCTGGTGAAGGCGGACGCGGACGTGGACAACGCGGCCTACGGCTACCTCGCGCTCTTCCTCTGGTTCGGGACCGTCGCGGCGATCCCGGTGCTCCTGGCGCTGGGTATCCCCGCGATCGTCATGACGCAGCGGGTACGGCAGCAGGATCGGTTGGGTCACCATGCTGCTGTGTTCCGGGGGCCCGAAGCGGGTGGCCAGTAGTCGAGTGGACATGGCGCGGGCACACTGATCCCGGGCGGTTCACGCCCTCGCCTATCGGGGACAGTGAATGGCCGTATCCCCCCCGGACGAGTGCGGTCGGCACGTTGAGCGGGCCCTCGCTCGCGAACGGCACCAGCAGCGATCTTCACGGTACCGAGGTGACCACTCCGGCGCGGGTCACGGGTCACGGGTCACGGGTACGGGGCGTACGACGGTTGGGAGCACGAAGCCTTCCCCGAGACTGCGCGCCGGACACGCGGGCCGCGAGCGGACGGGACCCGCTGAATGTGGCCGTCGCCGCGGAGGCATCTGCCGTCCGAGAGGGGGTTAGCGAGGTTGCTTCCTCCGCGATCGAGTATGAGCTTCTGCACGACTGAAAGGGCCTGGTGGATCAGCTGGTCCAGGTCTTGATCTGAGCGGCGACCTCCCGCACGGGCAGCCCGTCCCGGGCCGCGCGTGCCAGCGGGAGAACGGTGTCCAGCCCGGGGCTGACCGGAAGGCCGCACGCGGCCAGGTAGGCCGCAGCCACCGTGGCCGCGAACAGCAGGTTTCTCACCTCCAGGCTGGGGTTCCTCGCCAGCTCGCACAGCAGTGCCGCGGCCTTGTGATGGGGCTCGGGGTAGACCTCGTGTTCCAGGACCTCCGACCGGTGGCGGGCTTCCGCGGCCACCGGCACGCCGTAGTCGACCACCTGAGGGTCGCCCGGGATCTGCTGTGCCACCGCCAGGATCCACGCGAGGTCGATGTGAAGGCTCACGCGGCGTCCCTCGGCGCGGTCTGCGCCAGCCCCTCCGGCAGATTCGGGTAGCGGTCCTCACCGACCTCCTCCTCGAACGCCTCCGTGTACGCGGCCAGGAACGAAGCGGCTCCGGCCATGAAGGCGGCCCGTGACTGGTTCACGTCGGCCTCGATCAAGTCGGCCACATAGCCTTGCAGGCTCAGACCGCGCCGTTTGGCCCGCTCCTCGGCTGCCGCCCTGACGGCGTCGTCCAGTCGGATGTTCGTCTGTTTCGCCATGCCGGCCATCATAGCTAGGTTCTGATACCAGCACCTAGCAGACGCTATTGCCGGGTCCTGAACGGGACGCCATCCATCGGTTGACCACGCAGCTCAGCCGGTTACGTGGTCTGGGTACCTGCCGTCGCCCGCGTGCCATGCAGGCTCACGACGTCGCAGAGGAGGGTCGGCTGAGCGGCATATAGTCGATCTCATGAGTAGGTGGAGGGACCTGACCGGTGGAGTGTCCGGGGGCGAGTACGCCGCGCGTTTCGAGGCGCTGGCCCGGGGCGGGAAGGACATGCACGGGGAGGCGGCGTTCTGCGCTGCTCTGGTGCCCGCGCCGGCCCGTGTGCTCGACGCGGGCTGCGGCACCGGGAGGGTCATGATCCGGTTGTCGGAGCTCGGGTACGACTGCGTCGGTGTCGACCTGGATGACTCGATGCTGGAAGTTGCGCGGACGCAGGCGCCTCAACTGCCCTGGTTCCAGGCCGATCTCGCGGAGTTCGATCCGGCACGGTTCGGCATTGTTGCGGACTTCGACCTCGTGGTGGCCGCCGGTAACGTCCTACCGCTGCTGGCTCCCGGGACGGAGGCCGCGGTGGTCGACCGCTTGGCCGCGACCCTGCGTCCGGGCGGGCTGCTGGTCGCAGGCTTCGGCCTGGACGCAGCCCACCTGCCCTTGCCACCCACCACTACGCTGCCGGAGTACGACGCCTGCTGTGCCGCGGCCGGCCTTGCTCTCGTCGACCGCTTCGCCACTTGGGGCGGCGCTCCCTATGACGACGGCGGGTACGCGGTCAGTGTCCATCGCCTCGATGTGTGACCTCTGCGCGCTCTGCGATCCGCGGGGAGCCTTCGGCCCTTCGTGAGCGCAATGACCTGCCCCGACTGGCCGTCAGCGCTGACGATTACCTTCCGCAGGCTGACACCCAGGCACTTTGATCTGCTGCTCCTCTCGGCTTAGCCCCGCTCCGCTCCGCTCAGTCCCGCTCCGCGATGTGCTGGTCGAGCACTCCGTGTGCGATGCGTCTGGCCGCCGCCGAGCGGAATCCCGCGTACCCGGTGCCGTACCAGACGCCCCCTTCGAGTCCCTCCCGCGTCAGCCCGTCGCCCCGCCCGATCGGGATATGGAACCTCAGCTCGTCCTCGACTACGGCTCCGACTCCGCTCTGCGGGCGACGGAATCACGGCGACGGAATCAGGGCGACGAGATCAGGGCGACGAGATCAGGCGCCCTGACCGACCTTCGCGTCCTCAAGGCGTTCGGCCTTCGGGATGAGGGTGACGAACAGGCCGCCGAGTACGACGCACCCGATCACCAGCCACATACCGTTCGTGAAGCCCTGGTCGAGGTAGAACTGGGTGCCCTTCATCACCGCTCCGTGCTGCGACATGATCACGTACGTCAGCTGCGAGACGATGATCTGCGCCACGCCCTGGGCCAGGGCCTGCGCGCCGTTCGCCATGGCCTGTTCCTCGGGGCTGACCACCTCGATGACCATGATGGGCACGACCGCGACGACCACGCCCGTGCCCAGGCCCGCGATGACGCCCCACGAGATGATCTGGCCGGCGGACTGGTGGTACTGGGTGCCGATGCCGTACCCCACGACGGCGAGCACGGTTCCGATGGCCAGCAGTACCCGGCTGTCGGCGCGGCGCGCGATCGTGCCGGTTCCGATGGCGCCCACCAGGATCATGAAGCTGATCGGGCTGGTGACGATGGCGTTGTGGGTGCCCGACCAGCCCAGGCCGTCGGAGACGTCCGGGATCTTCGGCATCAGGACCAGGAGCTGGATGACCACACCGACGGCGCTGAGGGAACCGGCCGCGATGGAGGTGGCCAGCAGGGCGGACCACACGGGGCGCCGTCTGGTCATGCTGAGGGGGAACAGCGGGTCGGCGACCCGGCGTTCGACGAGCAGGAAGGCGATGAGGGCGGCCACCGCGGCGACGATGAACCCGATGAACTTCCCGCTGTTCCAGCCCCAGTGCGACCCCTGGCCCACGGCGTAGATGATGAGGGTGACTCCGCCGCCGAGGAGAAGCCCGCCGGCCCAGTCCATGCGCCCGCCCCGCTCGCGGACCGGGCTCTCCGGCACGAGGAACAGGACGAGGAAGAAGCTCACGGCCGTGCTGATGGCCACGAACCACAGGACGCCCCGGAAGCCGTGGTGGTCGAGCAGGTATCCGGAGAGGAACGGGCCGCCGAAGGCGACGAAGCCCACGCCACCGGCCATGACGCCGTTCGCGACTCCGACCCAGCGGCGCGGGAAGACATCGCGGGTGAGGGCGTAGGCGAGCGGGGTGGCGGCCGTGTAGACGCCCGCGATGCCCCGCCCGATGAGGAGGGTGCGGTAGTCGGTGGCCAGCGCGGCGACGAGGTCACCGGCGAGACCGAGGCCGGTGGCGACGAGCAGGGCGCGCCGTTTTCCGAACAGGGCCGCTCCCTTGACCATGAAGGGCAGGAAGAAGGTGCCCGTCAGCAAGGTCATGAGAGTGAACCAGGCGATCTCGGTCGTCTGGAAATGGATCGCTATGGCCGCCTGTGTGGTGCCCGACAGGGCGGCGACGAGCGAGACCAGTTGGACCGACCACATGAGGGCGGCGACGATGACCGCGTTGCGCCCTGTGGAACGTGAACCCTCCGCAGCCGGTGACGGCGAGGTCTGGGTTTGAGTCATGGAAGCCCTCCGTGGGTGAGCGGGGTGGAACGGGGTGAGGGGAACGGCTCCGGTCCTCGCAGCTCGGGACAGGGCGTTGACGTGCTCGAAAGCGGGAACCGCGCGGCGGTGAAGCAGTCCTGACGCGGCTCGAAGAGTGCGGCTGCCGGTAAAATAGACCCATCGGTCGGTACAATCAATGGATCGCTCAGGAAAAGTTGATCCCGCGAAAAGAGCCAAGGAATCGGCCCGGAAGTGGAACGACATGCCTGTGAGAGGGGCGGTCCGTGGACCGTCCCTCTTCGCTCCCTCCGTCCTCCTCCGCCTCGAAGCGGCTGAGTCGGCTACCGGGCCGTCCAGCCTCCGTCCACCGTGACCGTGGAGCCGGTCATGTAGCGGGAGGCGTCGGAGGCGAGGAAGACCGCGGCGCCGCCCAGTTCGTGTGTCTCCCCGACCCGGCCCAGGGGAGTGCTGCCCACGATGCGCTCACCCCAACTGCTGTCCAGCAGGCCCGAGCTGAGGTCGGTGCGGAAGTAGCCGGGCGCGAGCGTGTTCACCCGCACCCCGCGGTCGGCCCACTCGACGGCGAGGGACTTGGTGAGAGCTTCGACGCCGCCCTTGCTGGCCGCGTAGGCCGCGATGCGCTCGAAACCGACCCTCGCGTGCACCGAGGAGACGTTCACGATCGAACCCGCCCGCTGGTCGAGCATCACCTTCCCGGCCTCGCGGCAGCAGTAGAAGGTGCCGGCCAGGTTGACGTCGAGGACCTGCTGCCAGGCCTCGTCCGACACCCTTTCGCTGCGGGTGAAGTGAGGGCTGACGCCCGCGCAGTTGACCACCGCGTCCAGCCGGCCCGCCCAGTCGGTGATGCGGTCGATCATGTCCCTGACGGTGTCCGGGTCGGACACCGAACCGGGCACGACGAGTGTCTTGCCACCGTGGCCGGAGACTTCGGCGGCCAGCTGCTCCAGGTCGTCGGCCGTGCGCGCGGTCACGGCCAGTGCCGCCCCGGCCCGGGACAGGGCCACGGCCATGGCGCGGCCGAGCCCCTTTCCGGCACCGGTCACCCAGACCGTCTTGCCGTCGAGGCGCAGGTCGCTCGTCATGTCGGTCATGCCTGCGGCTCCGTCGGAAGGTCGCGCAGGGTCCGTTTGAGGACTTTCCCTGACGGTGTACGGGGGAGTGCGTCGACCACGTCGATACGGGCGGGCACCTTGAACTTGGCCAGGCGCTCCTGGCAGAACCGGCGCAGTTCCTCGGACCCGGTCCGCATGCCCGGGCGGAAGACGACGAAGGCCCGCGGCACCTCGCCCCAGCGGGGATGGGGGAGTCCGACCACGGCCGCCTCCAGGATGGCGGGATGGTCGTACAGGACCCGTTCGACCTCCGGGGTGGCGATGTTCTCGCCGCCCGAGACGATCATGTCCTTCTTGCGGTCGTCGATGTAGAGGAAGCCCTCCTCGTCGACATGGCCGATGTCCCCGGTGTGGAACCAGCCGTCCTTGACGGCCGCAGCCGTCGCCCTGTCGTCCCGCCAGTAGCCCGCGAAGACCTTCGGACCGCGCAGGGTGATCTCGCCCAACTCGCCGGTCGGCGCCTGCCTCCCGCCTTCGTCGACGATCCTGATCCGGGTGTGCGGAACGGGCCGCCCGACCGAGCCGAGCTTGGACAGGCTGTGCGCGCGGTCGAGGAAGGTGTCGCCGGAGACGGTCTCGGTGAGTCCGTAGGCGTCGGCGAACCAGGCGTTGGGGAAGGCGGAGCCGATACGCCGCAGCACGGGCTCGGGGGTCTTCTCCCCGCCGCCCAGCACGAAGCGGACCGAGGTGGTGTCGTACGCCTCGCGGCCCGGCACCTCAAGGACGGCGTTGACCATGGCCGGGGCGAGCCACAGGTTCGTCACGCGCTGCTCCTGGATCGCCTTCAGTACGCCCTCGGCGTCGAACTTGCGCTGCAGGACCACCTTTCCTCCCGTGTACAGCACGCCGAGCGCCGGCATGTCCAGGCCACCCACGTGATACAGCGGGCCGCACACCAAGGTGGTGTCCTGCGCGGTCAGCCCGAAGTGGACGATGTGGGCGAGGTTCTTCGCCTGGAGGTTGCCGTAGGTGATGCACACGCCCTTGGGCCGTGACGTGGTGCCCGAGGTGTACATCAGCCGCTGGAGGTCTCCCGCCTCGACGTCCACCGTCTCCACCGCGGCGCCCACATGCCGGGAGAGCAGGTCGTCATAGCCCGTCCACCCCTCGGCTATGGTGCCGTCGCCCACCTGGATCTGGTGTTCCAGTCGGTCCAATGCGTGCCTGAGCTGATCGATAGCCGGAACAAATTCCGGCTCGGTCACGATCACCTTCGCGTGCGCGTGGTCGAGGATGAACTGCCATTCGTCCTCCGACAGGCGGTAGTTCAACGGCAGGAGGACGGCGCCGATCCGGTTGACGGCGTACAGCAGCTCGATGAATTCGGGCCGGTTGTACAGCAGCAGCCCGACGATGTCTCCCCGGCGCACGCCCAGTTCGGACAGGCCGGCGGCCAGTTCATTGACCCTGGTGTGCAGATCTCGCACGGTCAGTCGCCGGTCGTCCTGTACGACGGCGACGGCGTCGGGGCGCTGGGCCAAGTGGTAGTCGAGGATGCTCGCGAAATTGTGCACGGCGACTCTCTTGTTCGTTGACCGGCATTGTCCCGACCGGTCGGTTGCCCGCTACAAACTTTTCGTGTACCCATTGGTCTATAAAACCTGCAGCGCACTCTACGACGCTCCGCAGCCACCGACAACCGTCATGAGGGGGAGGATCCCCCGGAAAGGGGAGCCGACCTGTGCCCCGCATCCGCATCGATGCCGATGGACCGGTGGTCGTACTTCGCCTGGTCAATCCGCCGATGAACGCCTTCGACTCGGCCCAGCGGCGAGAGCTGGCAGCCGCGGCGCGCGAGCTGGCGGACGCCCGCGACGTAGGGGCCGTCGTCCTCTACGGCGGTGAACGGCTCTTCGCCGCCGGCGCGGACATCAACGCGCTGGCGGCGATGGGGCCGGAGGAGGTCCGCGGCTGGAACCGGGCACTGCAGCGGACCTTCGAGGACGTCGCCCGCCTGCCGATGCCGGTGGTGGCGGCGCTGACCGGCCATGCGCTGGGCGGCGGTCTGGAACTGGCGCTCTGTGCCGACTACCGGGTGGCGGCCGACAACGCGGTACTGGGCCAGCCGGAGGTCAGGCTTGGCATCATGCCCGGCTCCGGCGGAACCCAGCGACTCACCCGCCTGCTCGGCCCCGCGAAGGCCAAGAACCTGCTGATGACCGGCCGCCGGGTGAAGGCTGCCGAGGCGCTGCGGATCGGGCTCGTGGACGAGGTCGTACCGGCCGATTCGGTCTACGCCACCGCCCTCGCCTATGCCCACCGCCTTGCGGAGGGACCGGCTGCCGCCCTGGAAGCCATCAAGGAAGCGGTCGACCAGGGAGCCGACGCCGGAATCGGCACCGGCCTCGCCCTGGAACGGGCCCTGTTCACAGGCGTCTTCGGCACGCGCGACGCGGCCACCGGACTCCACTCGTTCCTCGACCACGGCCCGGGAAAGGCGAGCTTCGGCAGCCCAGTGCACGAACAGGGCCCAGCGCATGAACAGGGTCCGGCGCACGAACAGGGCCCCGTACGCGAGGAAATCCCGGTGCACGACAGCGACGACGAGAAGGGTGGTTCGGCATGAAGGCGCTGCGCTGGCACGGTGCACGGGACCTGAGGCTCGAAGAGGTGCCCGATCCCGCGGAACCGCGGCCGCACGAGGCTGTCGTGGAGGTGTCCTGGTGCGGCGTGTGCGGCACCGACCTGCACGAGTTCCTTGAGGGCCCGCACATGATCCGCACCGCGCCGCACCCGCTCACCGGGGCGCAGCCACCCCTGGCGCTGGGACACGAACTCAGCGGCACCGTCCTGGCATTGGGGACCGATACACCGGGCATCGCCGTGGGCGACCGGGTGGCAGTGGACCCGGTGTGGCGATGCGGCGTCTGCTACTGGTGCGCACGGGGCGAGTACCACATCTGCCCCAGAAGTGGATCGGTGGGACTGGCCTCGCCGGGAGGGTTCGCCGAGCGCGTCACCGTACCGCTGGCCGGACTGACCTGCCTCCCCGACAACGTCAGCGACGAAATGGCGGCCCTGGCCGAGCCGTTGGCCGTCGGCCTGCACGCGGTGGCCCGCGCAGGGATACGACCGGGCGACAACGTCCTCGTCGTCGGCGGCGGCCCGATCGGCTTCGCCGTGGTGCTCGCGGCCCGCCTCGCGGGAGCGGCCGGGCTGTACGTGAGCGAGCCGCTGAAGGAGCGCCGGGAGAAGCTGCTGGAGATCGGCGTCACCGAGGCCTTCGACCCCCGGGAGACCGACGTACGCCGTGAGGTGTTCCGGCGAACCGGACGCGTCGGCCCGGACGCGGTGATCGACGCGACCGGCGTGGCGGCGCTCGCGGCCCAGGCGGTCGCCACCGTCCGGCGCGGCGGCCGGGTCGTCCTGGCCGGGGTCGGCCATGGCAGCGTCGAGATCGAGATGGGACAGCTCGTCTTCTACGAGCGCACCCTGCTCGGCACCCTCGGCTACACCTTCGACATCCCGCGCGTCATCGATCTGATGAGCACCGGGCGCCTGGACGCCTCCCCTCTGCTGACCGGGCGGCGTTCGCTGGAGGACGGTGTCGGCGTCTTCGCGGACCTGGCCGCCGACCGGGCCTCCCACCTCAAGGTTCTGCTGACCCCGAAGGGACTGTGACATGGATTTCGATCTGCCCGAGGAGACGCGGGCGCTGCAGGACATGGTCCGGGAGTTCGCGACGCGTGAGATCGCCCCGCACGCGGCCGAGTGGTCCGAGAACGAGCAGTTCCCCACCCACATCTTCACCAAGCTCGGCGAACTGGGCCTGATGGGCATGCTGGTGCCCGAGGAGTACGGCGGCGCCGGATCCGACATGGTGTCCTACGTGGCGGTGATGGAGGAACTGGGCGCCGCCGACCAGTCGGTGGCCTCCTCCTGGAACGCCCACTCCACGATCGCCACGCTGCCGCTGCTCGCCTACGGCACCCAGGAGCAGAAGCACCGGTGGCTGGCACCCCTGGCACGCGGTGAGGCCATCGGCGCGTTCGGGCTCACCGAGCCCGGTGCCGGCTCCGACGCGGCGGGCATCACCACGACGGCCCACCGCGCTGACGGCGGCTGGGTGATCAACGGCACCAAGATGTTCATCACCAACGCCGGCACGGACATCAGCCAGGGTGTGACCCTGCTCGCGCGGACCGGCCACGACGCCGAGGGCCGCAAGCAGTTCGCGACCTTCTACGTGCCGACGGACACACCCGGCTACACCGTCGGCCGCAAGCTCAGGAAGCTCGGCTGGCACGCCATGGACACCCGGGAACTCGTTTTCACCGACTGCTTCATTCCCCGGGACCACCTGATCGGCGAAGAGGGCGGCGGACTGCGCCAGTTCCTGTCCGTGCTCGACAAGGGCCGTATCAGCGTCGCCGCGCTGAGCATGTCACTGGCGAGGGCCGCACTCACCCTGGGCGTCCAGCACGCCAGGGAGCGCGAGCAGTTCGGGCGTCCGCTGTCCGCCTTCCAGGCCGTCGCCCACAAGATCGCGGACATCGGTACGGAGTTCGAGGCCGCGCGGTGGATGGTCTACCGCGCCGCATGGCTCGCCGACCAGGGCCGTCCGCACGCGACGGAGGCCGCGATGGCGAAGCTGTACGCCTCCGAGGTCGCCAACCGCGCTGCCTCCCAGGCGCTGCAGATCCACGGCGGCTACGGCTACATGCGTGAATCCGAGATCTCCCGCTTCTACGCGGACGCGAAGATCCTGGAGATCGGCGAGGGCACCAACGAGATCCAGCGCAATGTCATCGCCAAGGCGCTGGTCAAGCGCGGGTGAGGGCCGGGCCGATGCGCTGCCGGCGGCTGCCCCGCCGCGGAGCGGATCAGCCTCCCACGGTGACGGGCGCCCACTCGGCTTCGGGGTCGAGCGGGAGGTCCGGGCGCTCACGCTTGAACGTCTCTGCCCTCTCCTCGGCGGCGTCCAGAGCGCTGTCGCTCGCACCGAAACCGCGGAACAGGGTGTCGCAGTACTCGCGCGAGAGGAGGGCCGGACCCCATGGTCCATCGGTCCGCACCCATTGGTAGGTGTGATTGTGCAGGTTGAGGAACTGCAGGGTGGCGAGGCGGGTGTGGCTCGTCCGTACGGCGGTCTCGTCCGCGGCTTCCGCGAGCAGCCCCGAGACGAGCCCCTCGAACTCGGCGCGCTGGCCGAGCAGTCGGTCCAGTTCGTCCCCACTGAGGTTGCGGTAGTCGTGCTCGTAGACCCAGATGTGATCGAGCCGGTGGAAGATGATCGTCAGCAGCGACTCGGACAGCAGGCGCAGCCGTACCAACGGCGTCTCGTCGAGTTCCGTGATCTGCCGGGCCCGCCTGAGCAGCGGCACCATCACCCGCGACTGGATCTCGATCAGCAGGTTCTCCTTGGAGACGATGTAGTAGTACAGCGCCCCCTTGGCAAGCCCGACCTCCCGGCCCAGATCGTTGACGGACGTCGCCGCATAGCCCTGGCGGGCGAACAACTCGGCAGCCGTGTCGATGATCTTCTGGCGCCTGACCTCGAAGCCGGGACCGTGCCCCGGCGGCCTTGCCATCCGATTCTCTCCCTTGAGCGATCAGTACATTAAAAAAAGGCAGCACAGGCCGTGCCTCAGATGCATTGCCTGCGTGAGTGTAGCGAGGACTGACATGACCTTGGCACCGCAGATAATCGGCGAGCAATCCACCCACTCGGAACAACTTCTCGAAATGTACCGTCGCATGCGCCGAATCCGCCGCTTCGAGCAGCGGGCGTCGGAACTGTACAAGGCGACCGAGATCCCCGGCTTTCTGCATCTGTCGATCGGTCAGGAGGCCAGCGCGGTCGGCGCGTGCTGGCCCCTGCGCGAGAGCGACGGCATCACCTCCACCCACCGCGGCCACGGCCACGTCCTGGCCAAGGGCCTGGACACGGCCTCGATGATGGCCGAACTCATGGGCAAGGACGCCGGAACCTGTCACGGCCGCGGCGGCTCCATGCACATCGCCGATCCCGGTCTTGGCATCTACGGCGCCAACGGCATCGTGGGCGCGGGACTGCCCATCGCGGCAGGGGTGGCCACCGCCGCCAAACTGCGGGCGGCCGGCGATGTGGTGGTGGCGTTCTTCGGCGACGGAGCGGTGGCCCAGGGGATGTTCCACGAGGCGGTCAACCTGGCCGCCGTATGGGACCTGCCCGTCGTCTTCCTCTGCGAGAACAACCACTACTCCGAGTTCTCGCCCGCCTCGGAGCAGCACCGCGCGCCGCTCTCGGCCCGCGCCGCCGGATACGGCATCGGCTACGCCCACGTCGACGGCAACGACGTCCTGGCCGTGGCCGGGATGATGAACGACGTGGTGGAGCGCATACGGCAGGGCGGCGGCCCGGTCCTCGTGGAGGCGGAGACCTACCGCTGGCACGGGCACTACGAGGGCGACCCCGAGCGCTACCGCAGTCCGGAGGAGGTCGCCGCCGCCAAGGAACGCGACCCCCTGCTGGTGGCCCGGCGGCGCCTCGCGGACGCGGGAGTCGAGGAGCCGCTCGTCGACGCGGTCGACGAGGAGATCGACAAGGAGATCGAGTCGGCCGTGGAATGGGCGAGGAGCCTGCCCGAACCCGACCCCGGGACCCTCCACGACTTCGTGTCCGCCCCGCGCCCGGCCGTGCCGGAACCGGCTCCCCTGCCGCCCGACGCGGAGATCTTCCGCTCGATGGACGCCGTACGTCTCGCCCTGGAGCACGAACTGACCGCGGATCCGGCGGTGTTCATCGCCGGCATCGACGTCGGCGCGGGCGGCAACGTCTTCGGCCTCACCCGGGGACTCGCGCAGGCCTTCCCCGGACGGGTCCGCGACACCCCGATCAGCGAGAGCGCGATCCTCGGTGCGGCGGTGGGGGCGGCGATGGCGGGAATGAAGCCCGTCGTGGAGATCATGTACATGGACTTCATCGGTGTGTGCCTCGACATGCTGCTCAACCAGGCCGCCAAACTCCGCTTCATGACCGGCGGACGTGCCTCCATGCCGCTGGTCGTGCGGACCCAGTTCGGCGCCGGCCGCTCCTCGGGCAGCCAGCACTCGCAGAGCCTGGAGGCCATCCTCGCGCACATCCCCGGACTGACCGTGGTCATGCCGTCCAACCCGGCCGACACGTACGGTCTCCTGCGGGCGGCCATCCAGGACCCGAACCCGGTCGTCTTCGTCGAGAACCGCCTCCAGTACGGCCTCAAGGGCCCCCGCCCCGCGGCCGACCACCTGATCCCGCTCGGCAGGGCCAAGGTCGCCCGCGAGGGCACCGACGTCACCCTCGTCTCCTGGTCCCGCATGGTGCAGGACTGCCTCGCCGCCGCCGACAAGCTGGCCGCCGAAGGAATCAGCGTCGAGGTGATCGACCTGCGCACGATCGCCCCGCTGGACCGCGAGACCGTCCTCGCCTCCCTCGCCAAGACCAACCGCCTGGTCATCGCCCACGAGGCGGTACGGGACTTCGGCGTCGGCGCCGAACTGGCCGCCCTCGCCGTCGACGAGGGCTTCTGGCACCTGGACGCCCCCGTCACACGGGTGGCCCCGCCCCCGGTTCCGGCCCCGTACGCGCCCTCCCTGGAACGCGTCTGGCTGCCCTCACGCGACACGATCGCGGACACCGTCCGTCGTATCGCCGCCGTCTGAGCCGAAACGCCGCGACAGCGTGCCGGGCGACCGCCCGGCGCGTGATGCCGCTGGTGGCGGCCGTGGTCCCAGGCCGTAACATGCTGACCCATGCCTAGACCACCGGGACATGGGCCGGGTTACGAGATCCGCCGCCAGGAGATCATCGACCGGGCGGCCGCCCTGTTCGCCAAGAAGGGGTACGCGGCCACCGGCATCGCAGAGGTGGGCGAGGCCGCCGGGCTGGCCAGAGGCGCGCTCTACTACTACATCGGCTCGAAGGAACAGCTCCTCGTCGAGATCCAGGACCGCGTGATGGGTCCGATGCTGGAAAGCGCGCACCGCATCGCCTCCCTGGAGGAGGGCGCGCTCATCCGGCTCAGGATGCTGTCGCAGACACTGCTGGAGAACATCCTGGCCCGGCTGGACCATGTCTGGGTGTACGAGCACGACTACCGCAATCTGCACGGCGTCAACCGGTCCCGTCTGATGACCCAGCGCCGCGAGTTCGAGGACCTGGTCCAGCAGTTGCTCGTCGCGGCCATGGACGAAGGGGCCTTCCGGCAACTCGATCCGCGACTGGCCACCCTGCAGTTCCTGAACCTGCACAA
Source organism: Streptomyces sp. NPDC127119 (assembly GCF_042677425.1). Classification (NCBI taxonomy): domain Bacteria; kingdom Bacillati; phylum Actinomycetota; class Actinomycetes; order Kitasatosporales; family Streptomycetaceae; genus Streptomyces; species Streptomyces sp. NPDC127119. The sequence continues at coordinate 147,439 of NZ_JBHXTO010000003.1, forward strand.
CCACACCTACCAGTGGATCAGGCCCGACGGTGAGTGGGACGCCGAGTACCTCTCCCGCGAGTACTGCGCCACCCTCTTCCTGGGCTTCGCGAAGCCGGGCCACCGGTTCGACGATCTCGAAGACCGCATGCGTGAGTTTCTCGCGGTCAGGAGGAACGCCAGTCCGGAACCGCTCCGGCCGGCCTCTCGGGAGAGCTGACACGCCGACACGCGTACACGCCCGCACGCCGATGCCCCGGAACCTGGGTTCCGGGGCATCGGCGTCTGCGCGGGGGCACTCCGCCCGCGGTGCGTCAGACCGTCGCCACCGGCGTCAGGGGGCTGCCCTGCGTTCCGGGGAGGTTCAGCGGGGGAGCGGTCAGCAGGAAGCGGCTGCGGTGGTGCTCACGCAGCCAGGCGGCGAGTTCCTTGAGGTACCACAGTTCGCCCAGGGGGACGCCCAGCTTGAACAGGCACAGGTGATGGATGGGGAGCAGGGTGTGCGGCCCCTGCGCCTGGGTGACGCCCACGCCCTCGACGGCGTAGTTGTCCGCGATCAGCGCCGAGATCTGTGAATCCGCGATCCACCGCAGCAGTTCGGGGTCGTCCGCGTCCAGGTAGGGCGCGGTCTGGTGGATCGCGACCGGGTCGGGATTCTTCTCCCAGGCGAGGATCTGTGTGGCGAACCCGGTGTGCAGCAGGAGCATGTCCCCGGGTTCCACGACGACGTTGTCCGCCGCCATGATCTCCTGCAACTGCTTGAAGGAGACCGGCTGGTAGCCGGTGCCCAGGTGGTGCGCGATGTCGATCAGCACGCCCCGGCCCTGCACCCCGTGCTCGGCCATGTGCTCAAGCCCGAGACGGCGGGCGAAGGCCTTGCTGCCGCTGCCGTCGCCCTTGGCGTCCTCCTCGGGGCCGACCAGGTCGGTGCCGGGCCGGTAGCCGTTGTAATAGACCGGCTCCGCGACGCCGTCGCCGTCCGCGTCGAACTCGGCCCCCTGGTGGGCCAGGGAGTCCCACTGGGTCGAGTACTGGAGCCACAGGGTGACCACGTCGTCGGACCACACGTCGATCAGGTCCGGGCTGATCTGCTCGCTGGCCACGACGTTGTAGAAGACGTCCTGCTTGTGCTGCAGGTCCTCGGTGGGCCTGAGGATCGGCGGGTAGCGGCGCTGGTTCATCGCCGAGCCGCCGGGATAGTCGAGAGGCAGGCTCAGGCTGAAGGCGATGCCGTGCTCGACCTCGCGCACCCCCTGCAGCACCTTCTCCGGCGTGAGGAGGTTGATCCGCCCCAGCTCGTCGTCGTCACCCCAGTCGCCCCACGTCGAACCGGGCGGCCGCTGCTTCCAACGCTTCGTCACGATAAAACGCCTCCTCTGCCGACGTCCCTGTCGACTGTCTTCGCCATGCTAAGGACTATGTACCGGTCGGTCAATGAATCCCTGAATATGGCACGGTGATGCCGGACGATTTTCCAGCCGGAGCAATAGACTGAGAGGTCGAAATACGGTAGACCTGGGCCTGCAGCTATCTGTCAGCACTTGGAGCCGTCCATGAGTGAAACCCCTTACGCCGAGGTCGTCGCAGGCGTACGAGCGACCATCGGCGCACACACCCAGGCACAGGACGCCGGGCGTACCGACGAAATCGCCGGACTGTACGCACCCGACGCGGTCCTGGAGATCCCGGGCATCGAACCCGTCCGGGGCAGGGACGCGATCCGTCAGGCCTTCAAGGGCTGGGAGCCGACGAAGCCCCAGCTCCATCTGGTGAGCAACACCGTGGTCACCGTCTCCGCGGAACAGGAGGCGACGGCGACGAGCGATGTCGTGTTCCTGCAGCGCGGAGAGGCGGGCTGGACCGCACAGATCGCCGGCCGGTACGTGGACACGCTGCGTCGGACGGACGGGGTGTGGCTGTTCCACCGCCGGTCCACTACCTACCAGGCCTGATCCCCCACCCGCCGGGCCCGGTCCACTCGACCGACGGGCCCGGCCCCTCACTTTTCGGGAGTCCGAGATGACCACAGCAACCGAGGCCTCGACCACCGCCCATGTGCAGAGCGCCATCGGCGCCTACGCGCAGGCGCTGGACGCCGACCGGGTGGACGACCTCGTCGAGCTGTTCTGGCCCGACGGCGTCGCCGAGATCACCGGTGTCGGGACCTTCGAGGGGCACGAGGCGATACGCGCCGGATACGCCGGCTTCTCGCCCACCCAGCCGCAGTTGCACCTCGTCGCCAACACCGTCGTCACATCGGTCACCGGGGACGAGGCGTCGGCCGTCAGCAACCTGGCCTTCTTCCAGCGCGACGCATCCGGCTGGGTGGTCCGATTGGTCGGCCGCTACGACGACGTGCTCCGCCGCCGTGACGGCGAGTGGCGCTTCCAGCGCAGGGTGACCACGTTCCTGCCGTGACCAACTCCCTTACTGAGAAGGGCACGCCGCCCCCCTCGACGACGGTCGGCCGACTCGCATCGGCCGACCGTCGTTTCGTACGCGCTCAAGCACCGGCAGGCCGGTCCGACCTCGACAGGTCGAAGGTGTTGTAGTCGTTCCCCTCGACCTCGCGGATCAGCTCCTGGAGCTTCCATCGCCCGGTGGGGTTCAGCAACTGGCTGACCGCCTTGCCGGGGATGTTGGAGCCGTAGAAATAGCTGGCCTTCTGGAAGATGGACAGGTTGTCGCTGCTGTTCATGAGGTCCGTCCACTCCTTCTCCGCGGACGCCTTCACCTCGATCACGTCATGTCCGTGGTCCCGTGCGTGCATCAGGACGTCGTGCGTGAACTCCACCTGGTCGCCGGCGTACCGCGGGTTGTTGCCGAGGGCGCCGTGCGGGCCGCCGGGGAAGAAGAAGTTGGGGAAACCGGCGGTGGCGACACCGAGATAGGTGCGCGGACCGTCCGCCCAGTACTCCTCCAGCGGCAGACCCTGCCGGCCGCGTACGCCCAGCCGGTTGAGCGCGCCGGTGCCGAAGTCGTAACCGGTGCCCCAGATGACGATGTCGAACTCGCGCAGCCCCTGCGAGGTCTCGACGCCGGTCTCGGTGAACCGGATGATGGGCTCTTCGGGGAGGGAGACGAGCGAGACGGCCGGCTTGTTGTACGCCTCGTAGTAGCCGGTGCCGAACGGAGGACGCCGGGCGCCGTAGCCACCGTCCTCGGGGATCAGCTTCTTCGCGGTCTCGGGGTCCTCGACGATGCCGCGGATCTTCCCGGCCATGAAGGCGCACCACTCGGAGTTGATCTCCGGGTTATACGTCATGTCCCGGTAGTGCTCGGTCAGTTTGGTGAAGCCGGGGCTGTTCCACATCTGCTCGTAGAACGCCTGGCGTTCCTCGGGGCCGACATCCGCTCCGCTGGCCGGATTGATGGCATGCAGGAACCCGCTGGGCGAGCTGGTCAGGGTGGCGCGGATCTGTTCGAAGTCGGCCTTGAGGCGTGCCTGCTCGTCGGGGGTGATCGGCCGGTTGTTGAGCGGTGTGACCCAGTCCGCCTTCATCTGGTAGACGGTCAGGGAGGCGACGTCGTCGGCGATGGCCGGTACGACCTGGACACCGCTGGAGCCGGTTCCGATGAGGGCCACGCGCTTGCCCGTGAAGTCGATGGGCTGCTTGGGCCAGCGGCTGGTGTGGTGCTGTTCGCCCCGGAAGACCTCGCGGCCCTCGATGGCGGGGATGAAGGGAACGGACAGGTTCCCGGTGGCCGCGACGAGGAAGTGTGTCCTGAGTGTCGTGCCGTTCTCGGCCGTCACGGTCCAGGTGCCGGTCGGCTCGTCGTAGACGGCCGAGTCCGCCTTCGCGTTGAAGACGATGTCCTTCCGCAGGTCGAAGCGGTCGACCACGTAGTTGAAGTAGCGCTCGATCTCCGGCTGCCCCGCGTACTGCTCCGACCACTCCCACTCCTCCCACAGCTCCTTGGAGAAGAGGTAGCCGTAGCTGTAGCTCTCGGAGTCGAAGCGGGCCTCGGGGTAGCGGTTCCAGTACCAGACACCGCCGACACCGTTGCCGGCCTCCAGCGCCTTGGCGGAAAGACCGGCCTCCCGCGCCAGATGCAGCTGGTGGATGCCTGTGACACCTGAACCGATCACCACGACATCCAGTACCTCGTCCGCGTCACCCCGGCTCTCGGGTGCTGAGGATGTCGTCTTCGTGTTGGTCATCTGCCCTCCACTGTGAACAGGGGGCTGCTCCGCCCGCGTGAGCCCGAGTTTGTTATTTCGACCGATCGATCGAATCTTCAGGGCGAGAGTAGAGCAGGCCCTTGGATCGATCAATGCTCGTGCCGCGGAGAGGCGGTTTCGAGGGCGGAGCGCGGCCCGTGTGGCGTCCGGTGCGGCCCGTCCCGCAAGGGGTGACGAGTATCCGCTGTCCTGGCCGTTGATTATACCGACCGATTGGTCTAACTTTCCATCGGGGGAGACACAGAGCCGTGCGAACCAGGAGTCACACATGACGGCCAAGGACGCCGAAGAACCGGCCGCGCTGCGCAGCGCCGGGTGGAAAGCCATGCGGGACGCGCTGCCGGGGGTGTTCCCCGAAGGGGACATCGACCTGCGGGACGGACGTCTCGGTGAAGAACTCGTCGACATCGGCCTGACCAGCGTCTGGGGCTCCCTGTGGGCCCGGGAGGGTCTTGCCCCGAGGGACCGCAGTCTGGTCACGCTCGGCATCCTCATCGCGCTGGGTGCCGAGAGCGAGCTCAGGACCCACGTCAGAATCGGCGTGACCAACGGCCTGACCAGGGACGAGATCGCCGAAGTCATCTACCACGCCGCGGGCTACGCCGGTTTCCCGGCGGCGACGGCGGCACGTAACGCCGCCCGAGAGGCGCTTCCCGACTGACGCGGCACCCGACGCTCCACCGGGCGTCGGGGCCACCGTTCAGGGATGAACGCCCGGGGACGAACCATCTGCCACGAGAGCGGGACCGCCGGAGGTCCGGCCGCGGGGCGCCACGCACATGAGGAGCACGCATGTCATTGCAGGGAAAGGTCGCCGTCGTCACGGGCGGGGCCCGCGGCATCGGGGAAGCGGTCGCGAAAGTCCTGGCCGCCAGGGGCGCGGCCGTCGCGGTATGGGACCTGAATGACGAAGGAGCCGAGAAGACCGCCGCCGCCATCCAGGAGGCGGGCGGCACCGCGATCGCGATCGGGGGAGACGCCGCCGACGCCGGCGCGGTCGCCGAGGCCGCCGCGCGCACCCGCGAGGAACTGGGGCCCGTCACCGTCCTGGTCAACAACGCGGGGGTGACTGCCTACCAGCCCTTCACCGACATCACCGAGGCCGCCTGGGACCGCATGGTCGGCATCAACCTCAAGGGGCCGTTCCTGGTGACCAGGGAACTGGTGCCCGACATGCTCGACGCGGGCTGGGGCCGGATCGTCAACATCTCGTCCTCGTCCGCGCAGACCGGGGCACCGGCCATGGCGCACTACGCGGCTTCCAAAGGCGGGGTCATCGGCCTGACCAGGGCACTCGCGATCGAGTACGCCAGTACGGGCATCACGGTCAACCATGTGCCGCCCGGCTTCATCGACACCCCGCTGGTGCGTCAGGGGCCCGTCGACGTCGAAGCGGTCGCGGAGACCATGCCGATGAAGCGCGCCGGCCGCCCCGAGGACGTGGCCTACGCCGTGGCCTACCTGGCGTCGGAGGAGGCCGGTTACGTCACCGGACAGACCCTGAGCACCAACGGCGGCAGGTACCTCACGTAGTGGGTCCCGACTGTTCGCAACAACTGAAGCGACCGGATCGAACTGCATCGGAGACAGCTATGAGGTTGGAGCACGGCGACCGGGATGACCGCCAGGGGGACGGTCACCGGCCGTCCACCGGCCCGGCGACCGTACGGGGGAGCGCATGACCGGCCCCGGACGCATCCTGGTGGTCGGAGCCTCGGCGGCCGGCCTCACCACGGTGGAAGCGCTGCGGCGCAAGGGATACACCGGAGCCATCGACGTGCTCGGCGACGAGGTGCACGCGCCGTACGACCGGCCCCCCTTGTCGAAGCAGGTCCTCGCCGGAGCCTGGGAACCGCAGCGCGCGGCACTGCGCACCGCCGAGGTCATCGCGAACCTCGACGCCGACTTCGTGCTGGGCGACGCCGCGACCGCCCTCGACGTGGCCGCGCGGACCGTGCGTACGACCTCCGGACGCGAACTGTCCGCGGACGTCGTCGTGCTCGCGACCGGGGTCCGGGCGCGAGCCCTTCCCGGCCAGGAAGGCATCGCCGGTGTGTACACGCTGCGCGGACTCGACGACGCCGTGGCCCTGAAGGCGGACCTACGGCCCGGATCCCGGCTCGTCGTGGTCGGCGAGGGTGTACTCGGCTCGGAGATCGCGGCGACCGCGCGCACTTTGGGTCTGGACGTCACCCTCGCCGGCCCCTTGGCGGCGCCGATGGCCCTGCAAGTGGGCCCCATGGTGTCCGAGTTGCTGGCCGGCCTCCATCACGAGCACGGTGTGCGCCTGCGTCTGGGCTCAGGGGTCGCGGGCCTGCTCAGCGAGGACGGCCGGGTCACCGGTGTGCGACTGAGCAGCGGTGAGGTCCTTCCGTCCGATGTCGTGGTCGTCGCCATCGGAGCCACTCCGGCGACGCAGTGGCTCGACGACAGCGGCCTGACGCTGGACAACGGCGTCGTCTGCGACGCGAGGTGCCGCGCGGCGGACGGCATCTACGCGGTCGGTGACGTGGCCCGGTTCCACCACGAGAGCTACAACCGGCTGATGCGGCTGGAGAACCGCACGAACGCCACCGAACAGGCCGCGGCCGTCGCCACCGTCATCCTCGGCGAGGACCGGGCCTACGCCCCGGTGCCCTACTTCTGGACCGACCAGTTCGAAGCGAAGCTGCAGGTCCACGGCCTGTTCCCGGCCGACGCCGAGACGGAGGTCGTCGAAGGCGATGTGGCGGGCCGCCGTTTCGTCGTCCGCTACACCAGCGGTGGAGCCGTGACCGAAGTCCTGGGCTGGAACATGCCCAAGCAGACACGCATGCGCCGCCAAGAGGTCGTCGACAGCATCACCGCATCCGTTTCCGTCCCTTGAATCCACTGGTTCCCCGAGTCGCCCGGAGAGGTGTCATGAAGGTACTCATCGACGAGGAGAAATGCTGCGCGGCCGGACAGTGCGTGGCCGCGTCCCCCGAGGTCTTCGACCAGCGGGAGGAGGACGGCATCGTCATCCTGCTCGACGGGAATCCCTCGGCCGACCTCGCGGACGACGTCCGCAACGCGGCGGCCGTGTGCCCCGCGCTCGCCATTCACATCGAGGAGTGACACGGGCCCGGCCGGGCGAGCAGGGACACCGCATTCATCGTTCGTCAGAACGTTCTTCAGGATCGGCGGCGCGGCACACAGGACTTGTCGTCCGGGGCGGCGCCGCTCTACAGCAGCACAACAGGAGTCACCCATGAGCGAGTTGAACTTCGAAGGACGCGTGGTCGTGGTCACCGGCGCGGGGCGTGGCATCGGTCGCGCCTATGCCGGACTGCTGGCCGAGCGGGGGGCGAAAGTCGTCGTCAACGATCTCGGCGGAGCGATGGACGGCGACGGCACGGACGCCGCCCCCGCACTGAAGGCCGCCGACGCCATCGTGGCGGCGGGCGGCCAGGCCGTCGCCGACACCAACGACGTCTCCACGGAGGCGGGCGGCAAGGCCATCATCGACACCGCGTTGAACGCCTTCGGACGCATCGACGTCGTCATCAACAACGCCGGCATCATCAGATGGGCCGGGCTGCCGGAGGTCGACGCCGACAATCTCGAACGCCACCTCGACGTCCACCTCGTCGGCTCCTTCAACACCATGAAGGCCGCCTGGCCGCACTTCGTCGAACAGGGCTACGGCCGTGTCGTGCTGACGTCGTCGGCCGGTCTCTTCGGCCTCGACAACAACCTCTCGTACGCGGCTGCCAAGGGCGGAGTCATCGGCCTGGCCCGCAGCGCGCGGCTGGCCGGCGAACCCCACGGGATCAAAGTGAACGTGATCGCCCCGGCGGCCCTGACCAGGATGGGCGGTATCGAGGACGAGGCCGCGGCGGAGGCGGCGGCTCAGCAGGCCGGGATGCCGTCGCAGGCCGTGGCGCCCCTGGTCGCGTACCTCGCGCACGAGGAGTGCCCGGTCAACGGGGAGATCTACGCAGCCGGAGCGGGCCGGTTCGCACGCTTCTTCATCGCCTCCACACCGGGTTACGTGCATAACGGCGGACTTGCCACGGTCGAGGATGTCGTCAAGAACTGGGACGCGATCAACGCCGAGGACGGCTACTACGTTCCCTCGGACCTCATGGCGTGGACGGGGGCCTTTCTCGGGCACCAGTTCAAGGAGAAGCCGGGGGCTGCCAGCTCCTGAGCCGCGAAGGGTTTGAGGTGCGAAGGGTTTGAGCTGAGTTGGGTCTGAGCTGCGTAGGGGCAGGGCGGAGGTCATGGTCTCCGCGCTGCCCCTACGCGCTTTCTGCCGACCGCATTCCGTCGGTATTCGGAGTCCGTTTGTGGGGTCGTATTCCACCCCTTCACTTGCATTGATTGTACCGATCGGTCGACGTAAGGTTCGTGGTGCGCGCGATGCGGTGACGCCGGTTCAGGGCCGGCGGAGATCCCGGCGGGTCGTCCCCATGCGTGGCTCATCGTCGTCCGACAGGGCAGTCAGAGAAGAGGAGTGCGGACATGGCCGACAACGTGGCGAGTGCCGGAGTGACCGGGGCGCATCCCACATACCCGTCACCCCGGGCGTCCGAGTGCCCCTTCGCGCCGCCGCCCGGGCTGCTGGAGCTGCAGGACGCCGGCAAGTCGGTGCGCAGGGTCGAGACCTGGGACGGCAGCACTCCTTGGGTGGCCACGACCTACGCCGCGCAGCGCCAACTGCTGGCCGACCCGAGGCTCAGCGCCAATATCGGAGCGCCCGGGTATCCGCACACGACGGAGGCGATGAAGGCTCACGCAGCCGAGATGCAGCCGTCGATCAACAACACCGATGGGCCCGAACACCAGCGCTGGCGCCGTATGTTGACGAGCTCCTTCACCCGGCACCGGATGGAGAAGCTGCGTCCCGAGATCCAGGACATCACCGACGGCCTGATCGACAAGATGCTCGCGGGACCCAACCCGACCGAGCTCAACGAAGCGTTGTCGTTGCCGCTTCCGTCACTCATGATCTGCGCTCTGCTCGGTGTGCCCTACGAGGACCACCACTTCTTCCAGGAGCACGCAGGGGTCACCAACGCCCGGTTCAAGACCGCCGAGGAGGCCGCCGAGACGACGAGGGTGTTGCGCCAGTACATCTCCGGACTCATCGAGGCCAAGATGGACGACCCCGGTGAGGACGTGCTCTCCGACCTCGCCGAACGCGTCAAGGCGAGGGACCTGACCATGGGGGAGGCCGCTCCGCTGGGACACATCCTGCTCGTCGCCGGCCATGACACCAGTGCCAACATGATCACCTTGGGCACCGCCCTGCTGCTGCAGAACCCGGATCAGCTGGCGGCTCTCCGGGAGCGCTCCGACGACCCCAAGTTCGTGGCGAACGCGGTCGAGGAACTGCTGAGGTACCTGACCATCCCGCACCTCCTCGCCCGACGGGCGGTCGTCGAGGACATCGAGATCGACGGCGAGACCATCCGGGCGGGGGAGGGGGTCATCGCAGCTCTGCCGGCGGCCAACTGGGACCCGGAGGCGTTCCCCGAGCCGGACAAGCTCGACCTCGCGCGCAAGGCCGCACACCACATGGCGTTCAGCTGGGGACCGCACCAGTGCATCGGCCAGCAGTTGGCCCGTATCGAACTGCACGTCGTGTTCAGCACCCTGTTCCGCCGTATCCCGACACTGCGGCTGGCGGCCGACCTGTCCGAGCTGAAGTTCAAGGAGGACTCGCAGGCGTACGGCATCTATGAGCTGCCTGTCGCCTGGTAGTAGGTCAGGGGTGTTGCGTCGTTGAGGTTTGAGGCTTGAGGACTGGGGCGTTGGGGCGTCGGTCTGTTCTGTCGGTGACGGCCGACCGCGGCGATGGCGTACTTCCTACGCAGCGCCTGTAGGGCACCGATTCGGTGCCCTACAGGCGCACGTCCACCATCAAGTGAAGGCAGTTGCCTCGTGTTTACCGGCGGACCGCCGAGATCAGTCCGCCAGGCCGCTCCGCCTGCTCCGGAGGGGTGTTGGTCGGACGGCCGTAGGCGGCAGCGCGCTCACGCAGGGTGTGGCTGTCTGCCTCCCAGCCATGTCCGGCCAGCCAGCCCACTGGGTCGTCGGGCATCTCCGAGACCCACATGGACGCCGCCGATCCCGGCACGGCGTCCGCACCGAAGCGCTCGATCACGCCGCGCGAGCCCAAGGTCAGCCCCATCCGACTGCCTGCCGCCGACAGCGCGCTGATCCGGGACAGCAGCAACTCCACCGCGTCCTGGGGCAGATAGATCAGTAGCCCTTCGGCGATCCACGCGGTCGGCGCCGTCGGGTCGTGCCCCGCGGCGGCCAGCGCGGCGGGCCAGTCGTCGCGCAGATCCACCGGGACGGTGATCCGCTCGCAGCGCGCGACGGCCCGCTCTTGGCGCAGTACCGCAGCCTTGAAGTCCATCGGCGTGGCGGTGTCGACCTCGAACAGCCGGGTGCCGTTGGGCCAGTCCATCCGGAAGGCCCGGCTGTCCATTCCGGCGCCGAGCAGCACGACCTGCCGGACCCCGGACGCGGCGGCCTGCCGCAAGAGGTCGTCGAGGAACCTCGTCCTGATGACGATGGAGAACGACACGGCCAGTCGGCGGCGGCGCGCGGCCTCCTCATCGGGCAGTGACGGCGAGGAGGGCCATAGGCCACCGGCTGTGGCGAAGGCCCGTGCCAGTGGGTCGCGGAACAGTGCGTCCTCCCGCTCGCTCTCCAGCGCGCGCACCCTGGCCACCCCCACCGCCGTGGCCCACACTCCCGACGGCTGCACCCGCTCCCGCTCACCAGTCACTTCGCCAGCCTAGGCGACCTGTTTCCGAGGGCGGGTGATGAGCGGAGTCAGGTTCCTGCGCGGGCAACTCCGCCTGTTGGCAGTGGCGCGGGCCGGCTGTGGTGTCGGCGAGTCACTCGTGGTTGCCGTCGTGGTGCAGCCCGTTCCACCTGGACCTCATCGCCGTGGTCGGCCTGGCGTTCGTCCTTCTGCTGCTGGTCTTCCGATCCCTGCTCGTCCCGGTCAAGGCGGCGGCCGGCTTCCTGCTCTCGGTGCTTTCCGCCCTCGGCTCCGTCGGTCTCGTCTTCCAGCAGATGCCGGGAGAGCGACCAGCCGGGCCTGGGCGCCGTCATGGAGGTTGCGTTCGATCCGGCGCAATTCGGCGCCGTGAGCGGCGATCGCTCCGGCCCGCGTCTGCGTCAGCTCCGCCCATCAACAGGACTGTCTCCGGCAGCATCCAGGCGCCGACAACGGCCAGGGTGCCGACGGCAGTGATGATCAACGCTGTGATGAAGAGCTACACGCCGAAGGCCATGGCCGCCGTGAGGGCGAGGTGCGCGGTGGCACGCGAGGCCTGCCGCGTGGTTTTCCACATGACGTGAACGCTATGCCGGCGACGGCATAGCCGAAGGTGAGCGTGCACCACTGCATGGGTGCAGCCAGGTACGCCTGACGTCGAACGGGGCGTGGTCGGATGGGCAGTGGCGCCTGAGTCGTACGAAAGTGTGTCCCGTGCTGGCGTCGCCGCGGTCTGTCTCCTCCCCGTTTCGATGGGGACGAGGGTGCCCGGCGGCAGCATCGGCTTCGAGGTGATGGGCGCCGCCGGGCTCTTTCAGCCTGACACGGGGCACTGACATCGCCAGGAAGCGGGACACGTCCGGCTCGGTCATGACGCGTGCGCTCCCGGGGTGGGGAACCTCGGACTTTCTCTTTTACCGAACGTTCGGTAAAGTAAGAGCATGGGACGGACGCCGAATGTCGACGATGAGCTGATGCATGCCCGGCTCGCCGAGGTCTTCCGGGCCAACGGGTACGCCGGAGCGTCACTCTCCGACCTGTCTCGGGCGACAGGGCTGCAGCGCGCGAGCCTCTATCACCGCTTCCCGGACGGCAAGCCCGCCATGGCGGCCGCCGTCCTCACGAGCATGGAGGCCCATTTCGGGGAGATCTTCGAGCTGCTCGCTTCGGCGCCGGACGCCGCCGAAGGTGTTGCCGAGATGGCACGGCGTATGGCGCTCGTCTACAAGGACGGCCGCATGGCCTGCGTCCTCGACACGATGACGCTGATCGGGGCGCCGCAGGAGATCAGGGCCCACGCGGCCCGGCTCGCCCGAGCGTGGCTCCAGGCCATGGCCGGTGCTGCTGTCAGGGCCGGTGCGGCCGAACAGGACGCCGAGCTTCGGGCGCGTGCCGCCCTCGTCCGTATCGAGGGCGCCCTGGTGGTGGCGCGCGTCCTGGACGACCCTTCCGTTTTCGAGCAGGTCCTCGGCGAGCTGCCCGACCTGCTCGCACGCTGATCAAGGAGGCATCTCGTGACACTGCGCGCAGAACACCGCGGGGAGCAGGCGGTCCAGCGAAAGGCTCAGGAGGGCGGCCCCGGATGGGGATCGCCCATGTTCGGCCCGGACATCCCGCACGGGTTCCACCCCTTCATCCGAGCCCAGCAGATGCTGGTCCTCGGAGCCGCCGACGACACCGGCGCCGTCTGGTCGACGATCGTGACGGGACCTCCCGGTTTCGCCCAGCCCGTGGACGGCCGAACCCTCGACATCCATGCACTGCCCGCTCCCGGCGATCCGCTCCACCATGCCTTCGATGAGGAACGCGCCGTCGGCGTGCTCGCCCTGCATCCGCAGACCCAGCGCCGTATCCGCGCGAACGGCGTGGCCGTACGTGACGGCGACGGCCTGCGGATGACCACCGGGCAGGTGTTCGGCAACTGCCCGAAGTACCTGCAGAACCGCGTCATCACCGAGTCCGCCGATGCCACGCCGACCGGGGAAGCCCGCACCGGCAAGGAACTCAGTGCCGTCCAGCGGCGGTGGATCGAGCAGGCCGACACCTTCTTCATCGCCAGCCAGACCGCCGAGCACGGCGCCGACGCGTCGCACCGCGGCGGCATGCCGGGCTTCGTCACCGTCGCGGGGCCCCGCACACTGCGCTGGCCCGACTACACCGGCAACCAGTTCTACATGACCCTGGGCAATCTGCACCTCGCCCCCGCGTCCGGCCTGCTGTTCCTCGACTGGGAGCGGGGCCACACCCTGCAACTCACCGGCACCGGCCGCATCGACTGGGACCCCCGCAGCGCCGCGGCGTACGAAGGGGCTCTGCGCGTGGTGGAGTTCGAGATCGACACCGTGGTGCAGATCGACAACGCCAGCCCGCTGCAGTGGGAACTCCAGAACTACTCCCGGTTCAACCCGCCTGTCGCGTGACCGGTCGAAGCCGAGACCGTCGATGAGTTGAGCCTGCTCACTGGAGCGGTCGGCGCCTCTGAGGCGGTGCCTGCGGGGTCCACCGTGTGTGCGGAGTCCGGCGACACGGGTTCTGTCGGTCGGTGACCGTCGCGGGCCCGCCGATTTAATGCGGGCAGTTTTCGCCCCCGCAAACCACAGTTACCCCAGTATCCTCATACGTGGACAGCAGACAGCAGTGCACCATCCCCCCACGCAGGTCGCGCGCCGTCACGGGCTGATCCCCACCGCACTCTGCCCAGTGGCCGCGTGACCTACCGCGCCGCCTCCAGGAGGATCACGGTGAAAGTCCGCACCAGAAGCTCGGCGATCGTTGGCGCCCTCTGCCTCGTCGCCTCCCTGGCCCTGACCACAGCGTCCGCCGATGCATCCGTATCACCGGCGCAGGCCGGTACGGTCGTGCTCACGACACTGACCACGGCCCAGAGTCCGACCGCCGGCGCGGCCGGCCCCGACGGCACGGTCTGGATAGCAGAACGCGCCGGAACCGTAAGGGTCTTGGGCGATCAGGGCCTCGGCCAACCCGTCCTCGACGTGTCCGCCGAGACCACGACCGATGGCGAACGAGGCTTGCTGGGCATCGCTTTCGACAATGAGTTCACGCACTTCTACATCTCGTTCACCAACCTCGAAGGCACCAGCACGGTGGACGAGTTCGCCGTTCAGGACGGCAGGATCCAGCCGGACACCCGGCGTACGGTCCTCACCCAGACGCAGCCCTACTCGAACCACAACGGCGGCGACATCAAGTTCGGCCCCGACGGATACCTCTACATCGCGCTCGGTGACGGCGGTTCAGGCGGCGACCCTCAGAAGAACGGGCAGAACCTCGGCACGCTGCTCGGCAAGCTGCTGCGGATCGATCCGCAGGGCGGCGAGCCGTACGCGATTCCGCCGGACAACCCGTTCGTGGACGATCCGAACGCGAAGGGCGAGATCTGGGCGTACGGGCTGCGCAACCCGTGGCGGTTCTCCTTCGACGAGGGCACGGGTGATCTGCTGATCGGTGACGTCGGGCAGAGCGACTGGGAAGAGATCGACTGGGCCCCGGCCGACAGCGACGGCGGCGAGAACTATGGATGGTCCCAGATGGAGGGCAACCACGCCTTCCGGGGTGGCGCGGAGCCCGCGAACCACGTGCCGCCGGTCCACGAGTACGACCGCAGCGGCCTGGGGTGCTCGGTGACCGGCGGATACGTCTATCGCGGCGACGAGATCCCGGACCTCAAGGGACAGTACGTCTTCAGTGACTACTGCGACGGCACCGTCCGGACGCTGCAGATGGAGAACGGCAAGGTCACCGGCGTGAGCGACCTCGGAGTCAGCGCCGGCGAAGTGGTGTCGTTCGTTCAGGGCTGCGACAAGGAATTGTATGTGCTCGCCAGTAACGGCAACATCTCCCGCCTCGACCCCGCGTAACGACCGCCGGTATCGGTGACCGCCGGTATCGGGGCCCACGTGGCCACCTCGAACACCGTCCGGCGCAGGTCGAGTGAACGTACTCGACCTGCGCCGGTGGTGTGAGACAACGCGGCACGTCAGGGCAGCAGTTGGCGCACCAGGCAGTCGGCGGACCAGTGCTGCCAGCGTTCCGGTGTCCAGCCGCGGCCCGCGTCGAGCGGGGTGAAGGTCTCCGCGCCGAGCACGGTCAGCGCGATGTCGGCGGCCGACGCGGCGTCGTGGCCGTCGCGCAGCCCGGCCGCGGTCTTGGGCACGAGGGCCTCGGCGAAATTGAGCTGCACCGTGTGCCGCTGTTCGAGGTTGGTCTGCCAGAGCTGGGCGAGTTCCGGCTCGGAGGGCGCCGCGCTGCGCACCACCTCCAGCAGCGGCGCGGCGCGACGCAGGATGGCACAGGCGCCCGCGGCCTGGAGGCGGAGCTGGGCGGCCGGATCGGGCTCGTCAAGGACGGCGCGGGCCCACGGACGCTGAAGAGTGGTCAGCGGATCAGGGTCGCCGGCGATGCCGATGTCCAGGACCTCGGTGTGAACATGAAGAAGAAGCCCACCACCGCCCCTACGTCCGCCCCCACCTCCACTTCCTCCTCCGCCACTGCCACCTACGGCGGCACCTCCTCCGCCACTGCCACCTCCTCCGGCAGTACCGTCTCCGTGCTCTACCGTCTCGCGCTCCTGCACCAGGGGCGGGCCCGGCTGCTCGTCCTGACCACCCTCACGTTCATGGCCCACGAGGCGTGCGAGGCACTGATCCCGGTGCTCGTCGGCGTGGTGGTGGACCGTGCCCTGGCCCCCGGCGACCCGAGCGCGCTGGCCGGCTGGCTCGCCGTACTGGCGGCCACGTTCGTCCTGTTGTCCTGGTCGTGGCAGCGGGCCTCGGCCGCCATGGTGAGCGTCTACGGACACGGCGAACACGCCCTGCGGCAAGGGGCCCTGCGCCGGGTCCTCGACCCGCACGGCGGACCGCCACGACTTCTCGCTGCCCCAGGCTTTGGGGGACGGCGGCTGGCGGACGCCCGAGGACCGTCCCACCGCGCCGATGCGGACGTACACGATCCGGGCGGTCCGTCCTGACGTGGGGGAGATCGACATCGATTTCGTGCGCCACGACCACGGGGTGGCGTCGGAGTGGGCGCTCGGGGCGCGCCCCGGCGACCCGGTCGGCCTCACATCGCCGACCGGCCTCTATCGGCCGCCCGCCGACCTCGAACGACAGGTGCTGGTCTCCGACCTGACCGGACTGCCCGCGCTGGCACGCCTGTTGGAGCAGACGCCGGACGGGGTGCGCAGCCGGATCGCGGTGGAGGTACCGGGCGACCGGCTCACGTCAGGACCTGTCGCTGCGCCCCGGGGGCCATCTGACCTGGAAGTACGGCGGAAACGGGCACGGCCCCTGCCGGCTGGCGGAGCTCGTCGCCTCGCAGGTGCCGCCGGGCACGGACCTCACCGGCGGGTACGTGTGGGTCGCCGGGCAGACCAACGCGCTGCGTGACGTACGCCGTTACCTGCGCAAGGAACTCGGCCTGCCCGCCGACCGGTTCAAGGTGGTCGGCTACCGGATGCCGGGCTCCGAGACCTGGGGCGACCGCTACGAAGCTCTCCCCGTCACGGTGAAGTCGGAACTCACCCGGATGTGGGACCAGCCCGCGCGCGAGGAGGAGGACACCGCCCTCGACTACGAGGAGCGGCTGAGCGAACTCGGCCTCTGAGTGGTGGCGCCCGGCGTGCGTGGTCGGTACTCCCCGGCAGCACCGCAGGGAACACGTGAGCCCCGGACCGTACGGTCCGGGGCTCACGGTTCGCGCCCACCCACATGCGGCAGACGATCAGGTCAGCAGGTGATGGTGCCCTTGCGCAGGGCGTGGCCGCCGTCATTGGTGTCGTCGGACCAGTAGACGGGCTTGGCGCCCGCCACACATTCGCCGGAGCCGGCGACGGAGAAGCCCTCGTTGTTGTAGTTCGGCATGCCGGTGGGGCGGTTGAAGACGGCGGTGGCGGTGAACACGCCGGTGGCGTCGACCTTCAGAGTGCGGTGCTGGCCGTCGCAGGTGTCGTCGCAGACCGCCCACAGGCGCGTGGCCTGGGGTTCCCACTGCAGTTCCATCACCCCGGCCATGCCGCTGGCGAAGGAGGCGACCCGGGTGTAGCTGCCGGAGTCCGTGAGGACATAGCCGTAGATCATCCCGGTCCCCTCGACGCCGACGAAGAACACACCGGCGCTGTGGGCGCTGTACCGGGCCGGGTCATAGGCCGTCCCGGTGGAGGCGTCCTTGAAGGCGGCCCCGACGAGGTAGGTGTCGGGAACCCAGGTGATGCCCTCAAGGCCCAGGTTGGAGCCCGTCGAGGGCAGATCGGAGGTGAGGTTCCACTCCTTGGAAGCGGTCAGTGACGAACTGGACGTGGTGACGTCGTACTTCAACACCGACAGGCGGCTGGTGCCGGAGGCGTCGCCGTTGCGCTCACTGGCGACGAAGGCCCCGCCGGCCGAGCCGGAGCCGGCCAGGGTGACGCCCTCGCTGTCGGCACTGCCGGAACCGCCGGTGAAGCGCAGGGACTTGCCGGAGGACCAACCGCCGCTGGTGTCCGGCTTCCAGCCGGTGGAGCCGTCGCGCACCAGGCGCCACAGCTTTCCACTGTTCTGCGCGCCCCACAGCACGTCGCCCTCCTGATAGAGGCCGCTCAGGTCCTGCCCGAACACGTTGGAGGCGTCCGCGGTCGCCACGCTGTTGCCGCCCGGCCACACCACCGGGCTGGTCGAACCTCCGCCACCCCCGGAGGTGCGGCAACTGTTCGGGCCGCTCAAGGTCACGGCCAACGCCTGCTGGAAGTCGCCGGTGCCGTCCGGGCAGCGCGACCAGGACGGGCCGGAGTGACTGCTCCAGGAGAAGCTGTCCACCAGGGTCTTGCCGTCGGCGAGGTAGAGGCGAGCGTCGTCGTCGGAGCCAAGGCCGAACGTGTCGTGGACGTCGAACGCCCGGTATCCGCCCGCTGCCAGAGTGGTCCCCGAGGCGATCTTGTAGGCGTGACTGGTGTCGTCGTCCTTGAGGATCCAGCCCGAGACGTCGATCGTGGCGGTGCCCTTGTTGAACAGCTCGATGGAGTCGTTGACGTCGCCGGTGGTCACTACCTCGTTGATGCGGATGTCGTCGGCGACGGCGGCGTGCGCCGCGGGCACACCGCTCAGCGCGCCTGCGGCCACCAGCGGGCCGACGACGAGGAACCGGGCAAGAACACGGGCAAGGACACGACGCCCACCGCGGGCGATCGATCTGTTCACGGATTCCGTCCTGACATGGTCATGGGAAGGGCGGCCCGATCGTCCCGGCCCAGCCCCAACAGCTCTCCCACACCAGGAGGACAACGGGTGAACGGCAGACACACCGTGATCGCCAAGGGGTGTCGGCAGCGCGTGATGAGCGCGCTGTGCGATGCCCCGGACCTGGTATGACGGCCGACGTCCCTCCGATGCCAGTGGGGCCCGCACTCGTCCCCCTCGACGAACCTGGCGGGCACCGTCCCGCCCATGGGCGCCGTGCCCGCGGCGGGCGAACACACCGACAGGATCCTGGGCGGGCTCGGGTACGGCGCGGCCGAGATCGAGCGGCTGCGCGCGGAACGCATCGTATGAGCCACCGAGGAAGCGCCGACGCACGACACCATCGCGGCTCTGGAAGGAGCGTCACCGCATGAGCACTCTGGACATCCTGTCCGAGGACGAGCAGTTCATCGTCAGGACGGTGCAGGACTTCGTGGACAAGGAGGTGAAGCCCGTGGTCCGTGAACTGGAGCACGGCAACACCTACCCCGAGGCCCTGATCGAGCAGATGAAACGGCTCGGCGTCTACGGCCTCGCCGTCCCCGAGGAGTACGGCGGCACGCCCGTCTCCGTCCCCTGCTACGTGCTGATCACCGAGGAGCTGGCCCGCGGCTGGATGAGCCTCGCCGGGGCGATGGGCGGTCACACGGTCGTCGCCAAGCTCATCCTGACCTTCGGTACCGAGGAGCAGAAGCGGCACTGGCTGCCGAGGCTGGCCACCGGCGAGGTCCGCGCGACCATGGCCCTGACCGAGCCGGGCGGCGGTTCCGACCTCCAGGCCATGAGCACGGTCGCCCGCAAGGCCACCGACGGCGACGGCTATGTCGTCAACGGCTCGAAGACCTGGATCACCAACTCCCGCCGCTCCGGACTGATCGCCCTCCTCTGCAAGACCGACCCCCGGGCGAGCCCGGCCCACCGGGGCATCTCGATCCTCCTCGTCGAACACGGCCCCGGCCTGACGGTCTCGCGCGATCTGCCCAAACTCGGCTACAAGGGCGTCGAGAGCTGCGAGTTGGCCTTCGACGACTACCGGGCACCCGCCGACGCCGTGCTCGGCGGAGTCGAGGGCAAGGGATTCGCCCAGATGATGAAGGGCCTGGAGACCGGCCGCCTCCAGGTCGCCGCCCGCGCCCTCGGCGTCGGCCGCGCCGCCCTGGAGGACTCCCTCGCCTACGCCCAGCAGCGCGAGTCGTTCGGCAAGCCGATCTGGAAGCACCAGTCGATCGGCAACTACCTGGCGGACATGGCGACCTCCCTCACCGCCGCCCGCCAGCTCACCCTGTACGCCGCCCGGGAGGCGCAGGAGGGCCGCCGCGTGGACATGGAGGCCGGCATGGCGAAACTCTTCGCCTCCGAGACGGCCATGGAGATCGCGCTCAACGCCGTCCGGATCCACGGCGGTTACGGCTACTCGACCGAGTTCGACGTCGAACGCTACTTCCGCGACGCCCCGCTGATGATCGTCGGCGAGGGTACCAACGAGATCCAGCGCAACGTCATCGCGAGCCAACTGGTCAAGCGCGGAGGGCTCGACGCATGAGAGCGCGGAGGCGCAGAGCGGCTGCCCACCGCCGATGCGGCGGACGGTGAGGGCGTAGGCGCTCCGCGCGGTGGCTCAACCGCTCTGCCCGGTGGCTCAACTGTGCCGGATACCCGACGCCTTGTGGCTGTGCGGTATGGGGGCGGGACAGCGGGATCTTCTGTGCGAGCTTGTCGCCCTCGACATCGCCCTCGCCCTCGACGTCGTTGGTGGGCACCAGCCGGTCCAGCCGGGCGTCTCCAAGGAGATCGGCCTCGCCGGCATCGCGGCACGCTACGAGGCGCTGAAGGACGGCAACACCACCAGGGTCGTCATCACCGACTTCTCCTGAACCCGGCGGGCGCCCTCCCACGCCGTGGGGGAGTATCCGCCTGTCCGGGGTGTCGCGTGATCAGGTCGATTCCCGCACCACGAGTTCGTTCGGCATGATCACCGGATCTGTTGGGCCGCCGTCTATCAGGTTGAGGAGCAGGTGGACGGCCGCGGTCGCCTGGTCCGCCATCGGGCTGCGGACCGAGGTGAGTGCGGGGCTCGTGTAGGACGCGGCCTCGATGTCGTCGAAGCCGATCACCGCCACGTCCTCCGGCACGCGTCGGCCCGCCTTCTGAAGGGTGCGCAGGGCTCCGATCGCCATCAGGTCGTTGGAAGCGAACACCGCGTCGAGGTCGGGATCGTCCTCCAGAAGCTGACGCATGGCTTCGGCGCCGGAGACTCTCGTGAAGTCGCCCAGTGCCACGATCGAGCGACGGCCGGTGTCCCGGAGCGTCTGCCGGTAGCCGGCGAGGCGTTCACGCGCCTCGTAGAGTTCGAGCGGCCCCGTGATGGTGGCGATCCGGCGCCGGCCGCGCTCCAGAAGGTGACGTACGGCCAGTTCCGCTCCGCCGGCGTTGTCCAGCGCCACGTACGGGACGTCCTGTGCGGAGGTGCGGTTGAAGGACACGACGGGCAGACCCTGCCGGGCGAGCGCGGCCGGCAGGGAATCCGTACCGTGCAGGGCGACCAGGAGCACGCCGTCCACGTGTCCGCCGGCGATGTACTGCACCACCCGGGTCCGGCTCTCGTCCGATTCCGCGAGCATGAGCACGAGCCGTTTGCCCGCCTTCTCCAGCTCTCTGCTGACGGCGCGGACCACGGCGGAGAACAGCGGGTCGTCGGAGACGACTCCCTGCGGCGGGTCGGAGACCACCACGGCGAGGGTGTCGGTGCGGCGGGTGACGAGGTTGCGGGCCGCCCCGTTGGGCACGTAACCCAGTTCGCGCACCGCGCGCATGACGACGTCGCGGATCTCCGGGGCGACCGTCGTCTCGCCGTTGACGACGCGGGAGACGCTCGATTTGGACACGCCCGCGCGGGCGGCGACCACTTCCAGAGTGGGGCGTTTCATACCTGTCCGTCCCCTGTGCCGCCGCCCGGGTTCGTGCGCGGGGCGGGTTCTCTCATCAGGGCGACCTCCGGCTCAGCGTCATGACGTTATGAGCAGCGTATCCGCAGGCCGGGGCGTCATGGGCATGCTCAAGAGCCCTTCGCCCGCTGCGCCGCCCCCGGTCCGACAGCGCGGCGCAGGCATCTTCAGGGACCGCTCCCTGAAGAAGTCGTACGCGTAACACCGCTGTTTTTACAAGGTGAAACAGCTCTTGACAGCCTTCACGCGCCCCTCCATTCTCCCCTTCAGGGAGCGCTCCCTCACCTCGCCCCCCACTTGAGGAGTCGCCCATGCGAGCACTGCTGCGTCGCTTTGCCTTATTCCTGACACTCGCCGCCTCACTACTCACTTTCATCGCTCTCCCCGCCCCTTCCGCACAGGCTGCGGAGGTCCTGCTCTCGCAGGGAAAGACCGCCACCTCCTCAAGCACCGAGGGGGACTTCACCGCTCGGAGCGCCGTCGACGGAGACCCTGGGACCCGGTGGTCCAGTGCCTTCGCCGATCCGCAGTGGATCCAGATCGACCTCGGGGCAAGTGCCGAGATCAGCCGGGTCGTCCTCAACTGGGAGGCCGCGTACGGCACCGCGTTCAGAATCGAGGTCTCGGGCGACGCCCAGAGATGGACCACCGTCCATCAGACGGCCACGGGCACGGGCGGCACCCAGAACCTGACGGTCACCGGCACCGGCCGCTATGTGCGCATGTACGGAACACAACGCGCCACCGCCTACGGCTACTCGCTGTGGGAGTTCCAGGTGTACGGCACCGCCGGCGGTTCAGGCGGCGACCAGGGCAGGCTGCTCTCCTACGGCAGGCCGGGCACGGCCTCCTCCTCCCAGAGCGACGGCAACTGCTGGGAGTGCACGCCGGCCAGGGCGTTCGACCGTGATCCCGCCTCGCGCTGGGCCACCAGTTCCACCACCGGCTGGACCGACCCTGGCTGGATCTCCGTCGACCTCGGCGCGACGGCACAGATCGACAAGGTCGTCCTGCAGTGGGATCCCGCCTACGCCAAGTCCTTCCAGATCCAGGTCTCACCGAACGGCACCGACTGGACACCGATCTACTCGACGACGTCCGGCACGGGCTTCAAACAGACACTCACCGTCTCCGGCTCCGGCCGCCATGTGCGCATGTACGGCACGGAACGCGCCACCCCGTACGGCTACTCGCTGTGGGAGTTCCAGGTGTACGGCACCGGCGGCGCCCCGATCACGCCCCCGCCCCTGCCGAGCGACCCCGCGAACCCGCCGCGGCTGGTGTGGAGCGACGAGTTCGACGGCGCCACGGGCGGTAAGCCCGACGCCTCGAAGTGGCGGGCCGACCCGGGCACCGGGCCGAACAACGAGCTGGAGTACTACACCGACCACCGCAACGCCTCGCTGGACGGGTCGGGACACCTGGTGATGGAGGCCCGCAAGGAGGTCACCGCCGGATCGGCCTGCCCGCGTGACCCGTTGAGCGGCAGCACCACCTGCCAGTACACCTCGGCGCGGATGAACACCGGCGCGACGTTCCAGTTCACCTACGGGCGCGTCGAAGCACGCATCAAGGTGCCCAAGGGCAACGGCCTGTGGCCCGCGTTCTGGATGATGGGCGCCGACTTCCTGACGGGCCGTCCGTGGCCGTACAACGGCGAGATCGACATCGTGGAGGTCCTCGGCAAGGACGTGAAGACCGCGTACTCGACCGTCCACGCGCCCGCCTACAACGGCGGAGGCGGCATCGGTTCGCCGTACACCCTGCCCGGGAACGCCGACTTCTCCGACGACTTCCACACCTGGGCCGCCGACTGGAACAGCAAGGGCATCACCTTCAGCCTGGACGGCCGGACCGTCTTCGCCCTCGACAAGGACCAGGTGGAGCAGACACGCGGCCCGTGGATCTTCGACCACCCCCACTACATGATCCTCAACCTCGCGGTCGGCGGTGACTGGCCGGGCCCGACGGACGCGGGCACTCCGTTCCCGTCCAAGATGCTCGTCGACTTCGTACGGGTCTATCAGTAGCCCTCGGTTCCCACGCCCTCGGTTCCCCTGTCTGGGCCCGAGCCGATGGCCGGGCCCCGGCCACCCCGGCGTGCGTTCGAGCAGCCCCTTCTCCCCATTCCTTCACCCCCGATGTTCGTGAGGAAGTGAGATGCACAGATATCGCGTCCCTCTGTACACACTCTTGGTGAACGCCCTGGTGGTCGTACTGGCCGCCGCCCTGAGCCTGACCGTCTCTACCCAGCGGGCGCAGGCCGCGACGGTCACCGTCCAGGCCGAGTCCTACGCGGCCCAGTCGGGCGTCGCGCTGGAGGCGACCGCGGACATGGGCGGCGGGCAGAACGCCGCGTTTCTCGCCGACGGCGACTGGATGCGGTTCGACAACGTCGACCTCGGTACGGCCGGCCGGCTGACGGTGTCGGCCCGGATCGCCTCCGCCGTCGGCTCGGGCACGGTCGAGCTGCGTACCGGCACCCTCACCGGACCGCTGCTCGCGGTCATCTCGGTCTCCCCGACCGGCGGTTGGCAGAACTGGGCGACCCGGGAGACCGAGGTCTCCAGCCACCCGACCGGCTCGCAGACAGTGTTCGCGGTATTGCGCAGCCAGGGGTCCGGTGACTTCGTGAACATCAACTGGTTCTCCTTCGTCGGAGAGGGCGGCGGCGCGGCGCCCGGCTGGGTCCCCGTCGACCAGGCCAAGTGGAACGCCCAGTTGAGCCAGTTCCGTGCGATGACGCCGGCCGCGGTGCCCGGCGGAGTGGTCCGGGTTCCGGAGTTCAACGCCACCTGCACCTACAGTCACTCCAGGCCGGACGACCCGATCGTCCTGCCGGGCCTTCCCGGCGCGTCCCACATGCACAGCTTCTTCGGCAACAAGAGCACGGACGCGTTCACCACGACCCAGTCGCTGCTGGCCAACAGGCCGACCAGTTGCACCCCTGCCGACGACCTCTCGGCGTACTGGATCCCCAGCCTCTACGAGGGCGACAGGGCCGTCGAAGCCGAGGGCATGATCGTCTACTACGGTTCCCGGCTCACCGACCCCTCGGCGACCGTGCCCTTCCCGGAGGGATTCCGCATGATCGCAGGTGACGCCAAGGCGCAGACGCCCACCCCGGCGGGATCGACCGGCCAGTACTGGTGCTCCGGAGAGGGCGGCGAGACCGGCCGCAGCGCCGACGGCAACTGGCCGGTCTGCGCCCCGAAGGCCCACCTGACCCACCAGCTCGTCTTCCCCGACTGCTGGGACGGCAAGAACCTCGACAGCCCCGACCACAAGTCGCACGTGGCGTTCACCTACGACGGCAAGTGCAGCGGCGCCTACCCCGTCGCCATCCCCAACCTCTCCTTCGTCGTCAGCTACCCGACCAGCGGCAGCAGCGCGGGCTTCCGGCTGGCCTCGGGCATGGCGTCGTCCATCCACGGCGACTTCTTCAACGCCTGGGACAACGCCGCTCTCGGACACCGTGTGAAGGACTGCATCACCCAGAAGGCCAAGTGCAACTCCGCCGGCACGTTCTGACCCTGTGGTCGGTGTGCGCCGCGGCTGTGGCGCTGCTGGTGGTCGGCTGCACCGCGCAGCCGACCACCAGCGGTACGCCGCGGAAAGCCGCCGCGTCGCGGCCATCGGCCTTCAACGCGACCGACACAGCCTGGATCCTGCTGATGATCCCCATGACCGAACGTGCCCAGCAGCTCACCGACCTGGCGCCCTCCCGCTCGACAGACCCGGCCGTGGCCACGCTGGCGGCGAGGACCGGCACGACACTGCGCACGGACCTACTCCGTCTGCGCGCCGCACTGAAGCGGTCAGGTGTACGGGACACGCACCCCCACGAGGGACACACCATGCCGGGCATGGTCAGCCTCGACACCCTCGACAAGGCATCCGCCACGAAGGGCCGACCGTTCGACCGCATCCTCACCGAAGCACTACGCGCCCATGTCACCCAGTCCCGCGTGCTCTGCGCCGGCGAGCAGAACCAAGGCCGCGCGGACGAGGCGACGGGACTGGCGGCGGCGATCGCGAGGAACACGACGCAACAGATCACCGACCTGGACAAGCTGCGAACAGCAGGTCCCGGGAAGCCCGGTAGCAGGACCACGGCGAAGCCTGCTGGCTGAGGCAGGACCGTGGCCACCAGGTGAGTCGGCCGCACTCTCTGCGCACTGCCGAACTCCATCCATGCCATCACAGAGGAACCTGAGTGAGACTCGTCGCGTCCCCGCCACAGCCAGAGACGTCTGAACCCGTACCAGGAGTCAGGCCGCGACGAGTTCCTTCTCTCGGTCCGGTGTCTTCGTCTTGGGCTTCTTGTTCGGGAGTGAGAGGCGGAAGACCTTGTGCCAGGCCGAGAGCACCTGCTTCGGTAGAGGCCCGGTGACGTACTCCAGCTCGTACTTCTCGAACAGCGCGCGCACCTTCACCGAGACCTCGGCGTACCGGTTGCTCGGCAGGTCCGGGAACAGGTGATGCTCGATCTGGTGCGACAGGTTGCCGGTCATGAAGTGCATGGCCTTGCTGCCGCTGATGTTCGCCGAGCCCAGCATCTGGCGCAGGTACCACTGGCCGCGCGTCTCGCCCTTGATCGAACGGCGCTCGAAGACCTGCACGCCCTCCGGGAAGTGCCCGCACATGATCACCGAGTGGGTCCAGACGTTGCGGACCAGGTTCGCGGTGAACGTGGCGGCGAGCGTGGTGAGGAAGGACGGGCCCGACAGCAGCGGGTGGATCACGTAGTCCTTGAGCACCTGCTTGCGGATCTTGCGGCCCACGGCCCTGGCCCGCGCGCGGAACTCCGGGTTGTTGCGGCGGCGCTTGTGCAGGTTCTTGCCGAGCTCCAGGTCGTACGCCGCGATGCCGTACTCGAAGAAGCAGGCGTTGAGGAAGTTCCACAGCGGCTGGCCGAGGTGGAACGGGTGCCACCTCTGGTCCTCGTCGACACGCATGATGCCGTAGCCGAGGTCGTTGTCCTTGCCGATCACGTTGGTGTACGTGTGGTGCA
The DNA here is from genome assembly GCF_042677425.1 of Streptomyces sp. NPDC127119. Taxonomy (NCBI): domain Bacteria; kingdom Bacillati; phylum Actinomycetota; class Actinomycetes; order Kitasatosporales; family Streptomycetaceae; genus Streptomyces; species Streptomyces sp. NPDC127119. Next base: position 173,549 of record NZ_JBHXTO010000003.1, read on the forward strand.
GCTCGTTGTGCGAGTGCTTCCACTGCTCGGACGGCGAGACGTGATCCCACTCCCAGGTGGTGGAGTGGATCTTCGGGTCGCGCATCCAGTCCCACTGGCCGTGCAGGACGTTGTGGCCGATCTCCATGTTGTCCATGATCTTCGCCACGGACAGACCGGCCGTGCCGATCAGCCACGCGGGCGGGAAGAACGAGAACAGCAGCACACCCCTGCTGGCCAGCTCAAGCTTGCGCTGCACCGAGATGACCTTGCGGATGTAGGCAGCGTCCTTCTCGCCGCGGGAGGCGATGACCTCGTCGCGGATCGCGTCCAGCTCGCGGCCGAGCTCCTCGATCTGTTCCGCGGTCAGGTGTGCGGTGGGGTCGATGGCGGTCAAGGTGCTCCTACCGTTCGATGTCGCACGGGCCCGCCGCGGCGGACACGCAGGTCTGGATGAGGACGCCCGGCTCGGCCTCGGTGATCTCGCCGGTGCGCAGGTCGCGGACGGCGCCCGCCTTGAGCGGCGTGACGCAGCCGAAGCAGATGCCCATACGGCACCCGGAGGGCATGAGCACGCCGGCCTCCTCGCCGACGTCCAGCAACGGCGTGCCGCCGTCCGCGTCGACGGTCTTGCCGGTGGTGCTGAACGTGACCTCACCGCCGTCGCCGGCGACGACGATGCTGGGGCGGAAGCGTTCGGTGTGCAGGCGCTCCTGGACGCCGTGCTCGGTCCAGTGCGCTTCGGCGGCGTCGAGCAGGCCCGCGGGTCCGCAGGCCCAGGTCTCGCGCTCGGCCCAGTCGGGTACGAGTTCGTCGAGACGGGCGATGTCGAGCTGGCCGTCCGTGTCGGTGTGCACCTCGGTCAGCCGCAGCTTCTTGTCCGCGGCCAGGTCGTGCAGTTCCTTGCGGAAGATCACGTCCTGCGGCTGTGGCGCGCAGTGGACCATGACGACGTCGTCGAACTCGGTGTCGCGCAGCATGCCCATGACGGGCGTGATGCCGCTGCCGGCCGTCAGGTAGAGGACCTTGGCGGGCTTGACCTGCGGCAGCACGAATTCACCGGTCGGGTGGTCGAGCTGGATCAGCGTGCCCGGTTTCGCTCTGCGGACCAGGTGGTTGCTGACCTTTCCGTCCGGGATCGCCTTCACGGTGATCGTGACGCGGCCGTCCCGGCGGTCCGTCGGCGAGGTGACCGAGTAGGCACGCCACAGGCGCACCCCGTCGACGTCGACCCCGATCCGCACGTACTGACCGGCGGTGTGGCCGCGCCAGCCCCGTCCCGGCCTGATCACGATGGTCGCGGCGTCACCCGTCTCGGGGAGCACGGCCTCGATACGCCCACGCAGGTCGGCGCCCGCACGCAGCGGGCTGACCAGGTCGAGGTAGTCCGACGGCAGTAGCGGCGTCGTGACCGTCTCCAGCAGTTTCCACGCCCTGCTGCGGAGGGCTGTACTCGTCATGGCTTCAGCTTGATGCGCCTCAGGGCGTAAAGTCCTGACCGCAGGACGTGAATCTGGTCGGCTGAATTGTTCGTAGGGAACAAAACGTGAGTCAAGCGATCCGGAGGGCCAGTGAACTGGCCCTTGATGAGACGACGGTCACCGCGCTTCGGGCCGCACTGAAGAGCACCGCCGACGAGGTCGTCCAGGCGATCATCGACGAGGTCCCTTCCTACGCCAACGCCCTCTCGGGCCGCATGGGCGCCACCATACGGCGAGCTGTCCGCACGGCCCTGGGGCACTACCTGGACCTGGCGAGCGGGCACGCCACGGGCGGTGACGGCGGTGACGCCGCCTACGAGCTGGGCCGCGGCGAGGTGCGCGACGGCCGTTCGATGGACGCCCTGCTCAGCGCCTACCGCGTCGGCGCCCGCGTGGCCTGGCGCTGCCTGGCGGCGGGTGCCGTACCCGCAGGTCTGCCCGCTGCCGAGGTCGCCAAGTTCGCCGAGCTGACCTTCGCCTACATCGACGAGCTCTCCGCCGCGAGCGCCGCGGGCCACGCCGACGAACTGGCCGCCCGGGGCAGGGCCCAGGAGCGCCACCTGGAACACCTCGCCCGCGACCTCCTCGCGGACGCGAGCCCGGACGTGCTGCGGGCCTCCTGTCAACGGGCCGGGTGGCAGCCTCCGGTTTCGCTGACCGCGGTCCTGCTGCCCGCCGCCCAGGCCCGGCCCGCCTACCGCGCGCTCGACCCGAACACCCTCGTCCTCGACGATCTGCCGGACGCCACCGGTGTGCTGCTCGTCCCCGATGCCGACCGCTCCCATCTCTTGCGGCAGCTGACCGACCGCTCCGCCGTGGTCGGCCCGGCCCGGCCATGGGCTCGTGCGTCCGCCTCGTACACACGAGCTGTACGGGCGCGCTCCCTCTCCTCCGACATTCGCGACACCGACGACCACCTGCCCGAGCTGGTGCTGAGCGCGGACGCGGACGCGTTCGCGGACCTGCGGGCCCGAGCCCTCGCACCGTTGCGGACCTTGCCTGTCGCGACCGCGCGGCGGCTGGAGGAGACGTTGCGGGCGTGGCTGCTGCATCAGGGCAGACGGGACGAGGTGGCGTCGGAGCTGTTCGTCCACCCCCAGACGGTCCGCTACCGGATGGCGCAGCTGCGGGAGCTGTTCCCGGATCTCGCCTCGCCACACCGGGTCCTTGAACTGACGCTGGCGGTCGGCCTTCGGGCAGGCTGACGCGTACTCCGACCGTCATCCCGTACGCGTCCTCCCGTCCCCGTCCCCGTCCGCGTCCGCGTCCGCGTCCGTGACCCCGACCGGGCCGCGGTCCGGGAACCAACCGTGGTTCTGCGACGGTCCCGCGCCTCCCGTCCGACAGGTCGGCCGGGCGACCGACCGGGCCGGTCTGGCACACCGCGCGAGGGATGATGGGGATGCAATAGGAGATGCAACAACGGACGTGAGGTCAGGAGCGTGCATGGTGCAGCGGGTTCACCGACCCTGTGAGGACGCGGAGTTCGATTTCATCCTCGGGATGAGCGGAGTTCCGGTCCTCGCGTACTTCACCGGGACATGGCCCAAGGCGATCGAGCCCTGCCGGGTGATGGACCTCGTCGTGGGTGGCATCGCCGACGCGTACGCGGGCCGCCTGACGGCCGTCCGCACCGACATCACGCGGTGTCCGGCTGCGACCGAGCGATACGGGATCACCGCAGCCCCGTCCTACGTCCTGCTGAAGGAGGGGGAGATGGTGGCGCACGACACAGGGCCCATGAGCACCACCGAGGTACGGAAGTTCCTGGACGCCCACCTCTGAGCGACCGCTGCGACACCTGGCCGCTGCGCCCGGAGCCTTCGCCGGAGACGGTCGCTCAGCCGGTCGACTGTCGTACCAACTCCTCGGAGAACGCCTGCGCGCCAGGTCCCGTCCATCGCCTGCGGTGGCGGGCCAGTCGCACCGGAACATCGGCGAACCGCGGTCCAGAGACCTGTACCAACCGGCCCTGGTGCACGTGCTCCTCCACCGTCGTGAGCGGCAGGAGGGTCAGTCCCAGACCGGCGGCGACGCAGGAACGTGCCGCGTCCACGCTCCCGAACCGGGTCGGCCGCGGCCGGGAGCCAGGCACGGCGAGCAGCCGTCGTTCCAGCTCATCGCTGTAGGAACAGCCCTGTTCCAGCAGGAAGAAGTTCTCGGCTGCGAGTTCCGCCCAGGTCACCGCGCCGGCCCGTGCGGCGAGCGGATGCCCGGGGGCGCAGACCAGGGCGAGGGGTTCCCGGGTGATCGGCTCGGTCGTCACGTCGCGGAAGTCGGCGACCTCCTCCAGCAACAGCGCCAGATCGAGGCGCCCGGACCGCAGGCCCTCGACGCACTCCGCGGTGCCGGCCGCGTACAGGTGGACATCCATCTCCGGGTGGCTGGTGCGCAGGGCGGCGATCACCCCGGGCACGCGGGTCGAGCACAGCGACTCCGGTGCCCCCACGGCCACCGGCCCCCGTACACCGCCGTCGCCGTCGGCCTTCAGTCGTGCCACGGCGTCGAGTACGTCCTCGGCCCGCTCCAGCATCACTCGGCCGTACTCGGTGAGCAGGGTGCCCGCGGGCAGGCGGTCGAAGAGCCGGGCGCCCAGCTCCCGCTCCAGGTTGCGGATGTGCACGGTGACCGTGGACTGGGCCAAGTGCAGCTCGGCGGCAGCGGCGGTGAAACTGCCCGTACGGGCGAGCGCGGTGAAGGTGTGCAGCAAGCGAGTGTCCACGGGAGCAGGCTATGCGATACGTCGATGGATCTGATTCATATCCATCATTGGACTCGATCGGCACGGAGTGGCAGCGTGGAGCCATGACCAGCGACCTGAGCGGGACCACTCTCGTGAGCCACCCGGAGACCGAGATCCTGCGCTACTCCGCCTTCACCGACGATCCGGTCGGAGGCAATCCGGCCGGGGTCGTGCTCGATGCCTCAGGGCTCGACGACGCGGCGATGCTCACCATCGCCGCCGAGGTCGGATACTCAGAGACGGCCTTCGTCACCGCCCGGGTCGAAACTGGCACTGTCGAAACCGCCCGTATTGAAACCGGCAATGTCAAAACCGCCGGTGTCGAAGCATCGCGCCGCTTCCGGGTCCGCTACTTCAGCCCGCTCGCCGAGGTCGCCTTCTGCGGGCATGCGACCATCGCCCTGGCCGTGGCCCTCGCCGAGCGTCTGGGCCCCGGCGAGATCGTCCTCGACACTCCTGCGGGCGAGATTCCTGTAGCCACCAAGCTGGACGGCGACGGCGACGGCGACGGCGCGGTGTCGGCCACGCTCACCAGCGTTCCGACCCGTTCACGCCCCACCGTGAGCACCGAACTCGACGCGGCTCTGAAGGCCCTCGGCTGGGCTCCCGAGGACCTCGATCCCGCGCTGCCGCCGCACGTGGCGTTCGGCGGAAACGATCACCTGGTACTGGCCGCGGGCTCCCGGGAACGACTGGCGGACCTGGACTACGACTTCGACGGCCTCACCGAGGTGATGCGGCGTCACGGCTGGACGACTCTCCAACTGGTGTGGCGGGAGTCGCCGGAGCATTTTCACGCCCGCGACCCGTTCCCGATCGGCGGGGTGGTGGAGGATCCGGCAACGGGGGCGGCTGCCGCGGCGTTCGGCGGATACCTCCGCACCCTGGGGCTCGTCACCCGCCCGGCCAGGATCGCGATCCGCCAGGGGGAGGACATGGGCCGTCCCAGCGATCTGCTGATCGAGGTGGACCCCGAGGACGCCCGGGTACGCGTCACGGGACGGGCCGTGCCGATCGGCTGAGGGTGTGCAGGCCGGCCCTGTTCGTCCGTCACGACGGATGTGCCGCGCCATCGGGTATGCCGGTTACCCGTTGGCCGTACCCACTGTCCGGTGTCCGGCGAGGTCTGGCCGGTCGAGGGGGGTCGGGCCCGGGGCAATGTGCCCCACCACCGGAACCGGGCCGCGCCACCCCAACCCCGGGCGCGGGAGCCCCAGCGCAGCCGACCCGGCCCCCCACCCAGTGGAGCCGACGAAC
>NZ_JBHXTO010000003.1:179018-195766 GCF_042677425.1 Streptomyces sp. NPDC127119
GTCTTTCCCCATGTTGCGTTTGCCGGGGAGTTGTGCCGGGCCGAGTACGCAGGGCCGGGGTATTGGGGCCCTTCCAACGTCACCGGCGCCGGACCACCGAGACCGGTGCCGGTTCAGCAGCTGCGCAGCGGAACGGGCACCGGTCCGTGTGATGCGTCGTCAGCCGACGGACCAGCAGGTGGCGTCGAAGTCCGCGACCTTGACGTCGTCGACCTTCACATGGCCGCCGGACACCCAACAGCCCTCGACGTCCGAGGTGTGGGCGGCGGCAGGGGCTGCGGCCATGAAGCCGACCGCGAGCACACCGGCTACAGCGAGTGAGATACGCCGAAGCATGCAAATCTCCTTCTGGTGGGGGACTTGGTACGACTGTTCATCAGCTGCCGCTCCACCGCACGTCGAGTCGCGCGGGCGGGTGGCGGGCACGACCCGGCGAGCCGGTGTTCGTGAGGCAGCCCGATCCGCAGCACTGACGTCGGCCCTGGTCACGGTGCGTCAGGTCTGGGGCGCTCGTTCGGATCATCCGGCTACCCGGATGTACGGGTGACGCTAGCCTCGGGCCCATGGGACTTGAATGGGAGCAGCTCGTCGTCGACGCCGCGGACCCGGTGGCCCTGGGTCGCTGGTGGTGCGAGGCACTCGGTTGGACCGTGGTGAACGACTCGCCCGAGGAGTACGAGATCAGGCCGCAGCCCGACCGGCTGCCCGGTCTGCTCTTCGGTGTCGCGCCGGAGGGAAAGACCGTCAAGAACCGCCTCCACCTGGACTTCCGGCCCGACGACCGGGACGCGGAGGTCGAGCGCCTCCTGGCTCTCGGCGCCCGCCACGCGGACGTCGGGCAGCGCGGGGACGAGCCGTGGGTGGTGCTTGCGGACCCTGAGGGCAATGAGTTCTGTGTGCTGGGGGAGCGGTCGGGGAGCTAGGCGGCTTCCCCCGGGTGGTCGGATCGTCAGAGCGGGTGTGTCCTCGACCGACGGGCGGTGGGGCGGCAGCTCAGACGGGCAGTTCGACCCTGATCACGTTGCGCAGCATGCTCCGGAGGTGCTCGGGCATGTCGATGGTGTCCGGGCTGAGGAGCCATTGGACCTGGAGGCCGTCGATCAGGGCGATGAGGTTCACCGCCAGTCCGGACGGGTCCACATGGGAGTGGAGCAGATCGCGGTCGGCGAGATCCTCGATGGCCTGGGTCATCTGGCTGCGTGCCCGCTCGTAGCGGGCGGTGAAGTACGGACGCGCCGGGTGGTCCGTGGTGGTCGCTTCGCTGGACAGGACCGCGAAGAGGCTTACGACGAGGGGGTTCGCCTGATTGTGGGCGACCAGGCGGATCATGCTGGCGAAATACTCCAGTCCGTCGGTGGGGTCGCCGTCCGTGCGGAAGAAGTGCTGGTCGTCCTGGAGTTCACGCTCTTCGAGGACGGCTTCGAGCAAGGACTCCTTCGTCGGGAAGTGGTGCAGGAGGCCGGCCCGGGAGACACCGCATGCCGCGGCGAGCTGGACCGTGCTCGCGTGGCGGTAGCCGACCTGCCCGAACGCGGTGAGCGCTGCCTCGATGATCTGCGCCCGCCGCCGCTCGCCCTTGGGGTAGTTGCGTGAGGTCGCCGGCCGCGTTGCCGCTTCAGCCTTAGTCATACGGGAATGCTAACCACCGTAGAAAACCAGCAGCACTGTAGGTATCGTCCCTCTCGTCACAGATACCGACATCGGTGTAGGTATTTATGCTGTGCCTCGCTCCTGTCCGGATGTATCCGTGGCCCGGCCGTCGAACCCGAGAGGAAACCGCACATGACCACGCCACAGCTGTCACTCCAGCTCTACTCCGTCCGCCATGCCCTGGAAGCCGACCAGGACGCCGCCCTTGCCAGAATCGCCGGGCTCGGGCTGAGCCAGGTGGAGGTGTTCGGCTTCGTACGCCGCGCCGAGGAACTGTCCGGGGCGCTGGACCGCCACGGGCTGACGGCCCGCACCGGGCACGCCGAGCTACTGTCCACGCAGCGCCCCGACGGCGCCGATGTCCCGTCGCTCGACGACACCTTCGCCGCCGCCGAACGGCTCGGCCTCGAACTGGTCATCGACCCGTTCGTACCCCCGGCCCGGTGGATCGACGCGAAGGAGATCGCCCGCACAGCCGCCCTCCTGAACGAGGCTGCGGACCGCGCGGCGGAGCACGGGCTGCGCGTGGGCTACCACAACCACTCCCAGGAGTTCGTCCACACCGTCGACGGCTCCAGCGCCTTCGAGTACTTCGTGAGTCTCCTCGACCCCGGCGTGGACCTGGAGATAGACCTGTACTGGGCCTCCGCGGGCGGCAAGGACGTGGTCGGACTGCTGCAACGCCTGGGCGCACGGGTGAAGGCCCTGCATGTGAAGGACGGCGCGATCATCGACGACCCGTTCTTTTCCGGGGTGCCGTTGGATCCCGCCGACACCCGGCAGGTCGCCCCCGGCCAGGGACAGGTGCCGCTCGACGAGGCGCTGGCCGCCGCCGCGCACGCCGAGTTCGCCATCATCGAATTCGACCACTACGACGGTGACATCTTCGAGGGCATCGAGGCCGCCGTCCGCTACCTGGCCGCGAGGGGGATCGCCTGATGACGACACGTACTCCGGTCGGTGTCGGTCTCATCGGCGCCGGCAACATCAGCGACCAGTACCTGACCAACCTCACGGCGTTTCCCGATGTACGTGTGCTGGCCGTCGGCGACCTCGACACCGCGCGGGCCCGGGGCCAGGCGCAGAAGTACGGGGTGGAGCAGTGGGGAGGGCCGGAACTCGTCCTGGCGCATCCCGACGTCGACATCGTCGTCAACCTGACCATCCCGGCCGTCCACGCCGAGGTCAGTTCGGCGATCATCGCCGCCGGCAAGCACGTCTGGTCCGAGAAGCCCATCGCGATCGACCGGCCCAGCGCCCGGGCCCTCCTCGACGCGGCCTCCGCCGCCGGTCTTCGCGTGGGCATCGCACCCGACACCGTCCTCGGCCCCGGTCTGCAGACCGCCCGCAGGGCCATCGCCCGCGGCGACATAGGCACACCACTGTCCGCGTACACCGTCATGCAGTACGCGGGCCCGGACCTGTGGCACCCGGACCCCGAGTTCCTCTTCGCCAAGGGCGCGGGCCCCCTCTTCGACATGGGCCCCTACTACCTCACGGCCCTTGTCAGCCTGTTCGGCTCCATCAGCCGGGTCTCCGCCGTCGGCTCGACCGGCCGTCCCACCCGTACCATCCGCGCAGGCGCCAGAGCCGGCACGGAGTTCCCCGTCAGCGTCCCCACCCACATCGCGGCCATCGCCCAGTTCGACTCCGGCGCGGTCAGCCAGAGCACGTTCAGCTTCGACTCGCCCCTCACCCGCACCGGCGTCGTCGAGATCACCGGAACCGAGGGCACCCTCGTCGTGCCCGATCCCAACACGTTCGCCGGCGACGTGAGGATCACCCGGGTCTCCCAGCCGGGCAGCGAGCCGGTGTGGGAGACCGTCCCGCCCGTCGGAGTCGTATCGGGCCGCGGCCTCGGCGTACTGGACATGGCACGCGCCGTCCGCGCCGGGCAGCCGCACATCGCCACAGGAGAGCTCGGCTACCACGTGCTCGACGCCCTCATGGCCATCGACGAAGCCGCCGCCTCCGGCGAGACCGCCCATGTCACCAGCAGGGTCGACGACCTCCCGCTCGTACCCGAGGACCGAGACCCCTACGGAGCCACGCTGTGACCCCACCCATCCGTGCCGGATTCATCGGCGGCGGCTTCATGGCCACGGTCCACACCCGAGCCAGCCGGGCCGCACGCGGCCGTCCCACCGCCCTGGCCAGCTCCACCCCCGAGCGGGCCAAGCAGGCCGCACACGACCTCGACGTCGAACGACACGAGCCGGACGCCCACGCCCTGGCGTCCGCACGCGACCTGGACGTCGTCCACGTCTGCAGTCCCAACCACCTGCACGCCGAACACGCCCTGGCCGCGCTCGCCGCGGGCACCCATGTCATCTGCGAGAAGCCCCTGGCCACCACGGCCGCGCAGGCGGCGCGCCTCGTGCACGCGGCACACGCGGCCGACCGTGTCGCCGCCGTGCCCTTCGTGTACCGCTACCACCCGATGGCACGCCAGGCCCGGGCCCTGGTGGCCGACGGCGAACTGGGGACCGTCCTCACCCTCGACGCCTCCTACCTCCAGGACTGGATGCTGGAGGCGAGCGACGACAACTGGCGGGCGCGGGCGGAAGCGGGAGGGCCCTCCCGGGCCTTCGCCGACATCGGCTCCCACCTGTGCGACCTGATCGAGTTCGTCACCGGACAGCGCATCCACCGCCTCACCGCCCGCACCCGGACCGTCTTCACGAGCCGGGGCGATCATCCGGTGACCAACGAGGACATCGCCGCGCTGATCGTGGAACTCGGCGACGGCGCACTGGGCACCCTGCTCATCAGCCAGCTCGCGCCCGGCCGCAAGAACAGCCTCACGCTGGAACTGCACGGCACCCGGCAGAGCGTGCGCTTCGAGCAGGAGCGCCCCGAAGAACTGTGGATCGGCAGGCCGAACGGATCACAGATCGTGCTGCGCGATCCGCAGACCGCCGCCCCCGACTCCGCCCGCATGTCCCTGCTGCCGGCCGGCCACCCCCTGGGCTACCAGGACGCGTTCACCGCATTCGTCACCGACGTCTACAGCGCCGTCCGCGGTCACGTACCCGCGGGGATGCCCACGTTCGCCGACGGACTGCGCGCGGCCCGCCTGACCGAAGCGGTCCTGGCATCGGCCCGGGACAACGGGGCCTGGATCGACACCGCACCCGACACCATCGACACCGAGCCCGACAACGCGCCCGACAACGCGCCCGACAACAAGGAAGAAGCATGACCGCGCCCACGCACCCCGTCACCCTGTTCACCGGCCAGTGGGCCGACCTTCCCTTCGAGGAGGTCGCCGAACTGGCCGCCTCCTGGGGTTACGACGGCCTGGAGATCGCCGCGTCCGGGGACCACCTGGACCTGCGGCGCGCCGACGAGGACGACGCGTACCTGGCCTCGCGCCTGGAGACCCTCGACCGTCACGGCCTGAAGGCGTACGCGATCTCCAACCATCTGGCGGGGCAGGCGGTGTGCGACGCCCCCATCGACTTCCGGCACCAGGCGATCCTGCGCCCGTACGTCTGGGGCGACGGCGACGCCGAAGGAGTGCGCCAACGCGCTGCCGAGGACATGAAGCGCTCCGCCCGCGTGGCCCGCAAGATGGGCATCGACACCGTGGTCGGCTTCACCGGCTCGTCGATCTGGCCGTACGTCGCCATGTTCCCGCCGGTCCCCGCCTCCGTCATCGACGCCGGTTACGAGGATTTCGCGGCCCGCTGGAACCCCGTCCTCGACGTTTTCGACACTGAGGGCGTCCGGTTCGCGCACGAGGTCCACCCCGGTGAGATCGCCTACGACTACTGGACCAGCGTGCGCACCCTCGAAGCCATCGGGCACCGCCCGGCGTTCGGCTTCAACTGGGACCCCAGCCACATGATGTGGCAGAACATCGACCCCGTCGGATTCATCACCGACTTCAAGGACCGCATCTACCACGTCGACTGCAAGGACACCCGGCTGCGCCCGCGCAACGGCCGGGCCGGTGTGCTCGGGTCGCACCAGCCGTGGGGCGACCCGCGCCGCGGCTGGGACTTCGTGTCCACCGGGCACGGAGACGTCCCGTGGGAAGACGCGTTCCGGGCGCTGGAGGCCATCGGCTACGACGGTCCCATCTCCATCGAGTGGGAGGACGCGGGCATGGACCGACTGCACGGAGCCGCCGAAGCCGTCGGTTTCGTACGCTCCCTGCTGTGGCCGAAGCCACACGCGTCGTTCGACGCCGCCTTCAGTAACCAGTAGGCGTCGCGTGTCAGTACCCCTGGGGCTGACGCGGCGCAGCCGAGCGCTCAAGTTCTCGTGCACTGCGCGCTGAAAACTGCGTCCCGCTGACCCGGCGCGTCCCGACGTCGGCGCCCCGCGTCAGCGGATGTCGTGGTCGGGGTGGGTCCGGTCGTACGACTGTCGTGCTTCGGCGATATCGGCACGGTGGGCGAGGGACCAGTCGGCGAGCGCCCTGACCAGGTGTGTCAGGTCGGCTCCGGTCCCGGTCAGGCGGTAGTCGACCTGGGCCGGGACCGTCGGATAGACGGTGCGCAGCACGAGGCCGTCCCGTTCGAGCCTGCGGACGGTGAGGGTGAGCATGCGCTGGGAGATGCCCTCGACGGCGCGCTGCAGTTCCCGGAAGCGGCGGGGCCCGCCCGCGAGTTCGACGATCACGAGCACCGACCACTTGTCGCCGATGCGGTCCAGCACGTCGCGTATGCCGCAGTCGGGGTGTTCTTCGAGACCGCAGGGGTCGAGAGCGGCGGGGGTGGTTACCCCGGTGTGCGTGAGTGACATCGAACTGCCTTCTTGTGGCCGGTGGGCGTGCGATCAAGGATCAAGCGTAGTGACCGACGAGAGCCACGACGGAAGAGTGTGATGGGCATGATCTTGGTGACGGGAGCCGGCGGGAACCTCGGCTCGGCCACCCTGGCGGCGTTGCGTGCCGACGGCGTCGAGGCGACGGGCGGCAGCCGCACGCCGGGGCCGGGGTCGGGGGAGAGGCACCTCGACTTCGACGACCGTGCGAGCCTCGACCTTGCCGGGGTGTCGACCTTGGTGCTGATCTCCGCCGGGTACTCGGAGGACGATCAGGTCGTCGGGCGGCACGCGGCGGTCCTGGACGCCGCCGTGCGCGACGGTGTCGACCACGTCGTCTACACGAGCCTGACCACGGCCGGCGACCATCTCGGGTTCGCACTGGCACACCGGGCCACCGAGCGCCTGCTCCGGGCGAGCGGACTCCACTGGACGATCCTGCGCAACGGTCTGTACGCCGAACTCTTCGGCAGCCTGCTGACATGGGTCGGCGAGGGGGTGGAGTCCGCCTTCGGGGACGGCGCCCTGGCAGCGGTCGCGCGGGATGATCTCGCCGACGCCGCGGCCACCGTCGCGGCGAACCCGGCCCGACACCGCGGCCGGGTGTACGAGCTGGTCGGCACACCGGTCACGGCAGGCCAACTGGCTGACAGGCTGGGGGTTCCGCACCGCACCATCGGCCTGGGGGAGTACCGGCGCAGGCTCCTGGACGAGACCCCGGGGCTGCTGCCGTTCCAGCCGCCCATGCTCGCGTCGATCGCCTCGGCCGTCCGGCACGGCTTCCTGGACGGCACCGCTCCCGACCTCACCGACCTCCTCGGCCGCCCGGTCCGCGACCCACTGGCAGCGGCCGTCAAGGCTGCGGCAGCCGCACGGCCGGAAGCGAGCGTCTAGCGGCGCTCCCGTGTCCGAACCCCCTTTCCGGGCGACTGCAGTCACCGATGCGCGTGGTTGGCACGACCTGGCTGGGTTCGACCGGGCGCTGGGGGCGGCACGGTCGGCATGCGCCCGACCGCCGCCAGACGTATGCGGGACGACCCGGCATCCCAATGACCGCCTGCCGCCAGCGCAACGGCGAGGTCCGGGTCGTCCGGCTGAGGTGCAAGGAGACCTCCGCCTTGCGCCGAACGGGTGTATTCGAGTATCCGGTCATCACATGACATGACACTCGGTTGTCGTACGGTCATGACGATCAGCATGCTTGCCGCACAGCACCCGATGCCGTCCCACCCGCGTCGCCGGGACGGGAAGACACCTCTGCCCGCTCCCGAGGAGCGTGCCCGGTTGCGCCGGGCGTGGCAGCTCACCGACGCGCAGGTCGCCGCGGCCTTCGGAGTGACCGCGGCGACGGTGCGGTCCTGGGAGACCGGCCGTACCGCCCCGACCGGCCTGCGGCGGGCCGCCTACGCGGCCTTCCTCAGCGGGCTGGCCCAGGGTCTGGCTCCCGCCGCCGCGAGTGTTCCGGCGCCACCACCGGCACGGCGGGCGCTCAGCCCCGAGGTTCGGCAGCGCGTCGAGAGGCCGGTCCGCTCCTTGCCGGTATGCCCCACGGCCGTGGTCCCGCACGCGGTTCCGCGGGTGCAGACGGCACCCGCCGTCGAGCCTGGACGGGGCCCGGCACGGGTTGGCCTCACCGTGGGAGACAGACCCGACCCGGTGGCGCCGACGCGTCGACGCAGACTCCGGGTCATGACCGCCGCGACGGGCCTCTGGGCGATCTTCGTGCACCTCATGATCACCTCTCCGCCCCCGCACCTGTAGGGCTGGCCGACCGGGCGGCCCGCGACGGCCAGCGGTGGTTCGCGGGGGTTGCCTTCCGCCAGTGAGGCGGCGTCGGTACGGGACCGGCGCCGCCCAGTATCGGGCGGGGGCGCACGCCGATCTCGGCCCGCCCTCCGAGTCGCCGGGTGCTGCCTTCCGCGCCGCGAGGCCCTCTGAGTACCCAATACGCCGTTTCGCATGGCCGGGCTTTCGGCGATGGGCGGTACGACGACAGGACGCGGCGAGGCGGTGATGGTCCGACCGCGGCCACCGGTTCCTCATCGGCTTGAGCATGCCGGGGGCCGCCTGGCCACGTCCCGCACCTGGAGGTCGGAGGGCCGTAAGGAGTGGGGCCGAGCAACGACCTCTCGCCGGATCAGCGGGTTCCGGCGCGGTGGCCGGGACGCGCCAGGCCCACGACGGCCACGGCCACGAGCGCCAAGGCGGCGAGGCCGGAAATCAGGGGCAGCACGGCCACTTCGTCCCTCAGCTGACTCACAGTGCTGACCAGCAGAAGGACACCGGCCAGCAGGTACAAAGCGCTCAGGGGCCGGCTCGTAGGGATGATTCGCCACGTGCGCTCACTCATGTCTGCCTCCAACTGGACTCTTCTGCAACACAGTTCACGTGCCCGAAGATCGAGAGGCCATTCCCCGCCGCATCGGTGCCCGCATCCTTCGCGTACGGACCGTGCGGGAGGCGCCACTGACGTTGCCTCGGAGGCAAGGCATTGGACACCATCTCCTCCGTGGTCGCCTACGCCTCCAGCTCCTGCAGGCAGAACAGCTTGGGCTGATCGAAGGGCGGGGTCACGCCTTTTCGTGTCCGGGGGCGCGCAGCGGGTGCCTCGTCCTCGAACAGCGACGGTGTGCCGTACTCGTCGGGTACGGCTGGGACGATGGCCGCGGCCGGCCCGTCGGGCACGACTGGACGTAGTGGCGCGTCCTGGTCGAAGTCGTCCGGAGTCATGCGCGTCCAGTCACGTCCACGCTGCTCGCCCACTCGTCGTCTCCCGCCGCCGCTGCCATCTGTGCCGTGTCTACTTCTCACCTCCCCAAAATCCATGACCAGGGATCACAGTCTGCGCCTGAGAGGTTTTTTTAAGCCCGACCGACGTTGCTGTTCGCACGGTCTATGTGATGTGCCGGGTGTGTAGTCGTTAACTTCGGCTTCCAGCACGGCGGCGAGCATCCGCCGCTCACGCTCACGGACGCTGTCGGCTCTCTCCCGCGTTGTCGGCTGCTCGCGAGCCCAATGTCGTTCCGCGCCCAAGCGCGCAGGTTGTACGCGAGGGATCCAAGCCGAGGCGGGCCGAATGCGGGGTTCCTCCGCGGCAAGCGATCGCGGCGGTATGCCGATGTGCGGGGAGGGAACGGAGTTCACCGGGACGGGGACGGCAGGACTTCGCCCGTCGGTGTTCCTGAAGCGGTCTGGGTGCGGTGCTCCTCTGTGACGAGGGCGAGGACGCGCTCCCGCTCTTGGCGGCCCCAGGTCTCCTTGGTGACGAGGATGCCGACGAGGCCGATCACGGCCGCGCCGAGGTAGAGCAGCGCGGCGCCGGGCCAGCCGAAGACTCCCACCAGAGCGGCGGCGAGCAAGGGCGCGAAGCCGCCGATGGCCGCGGCGAGCTGGTAGCCGAGCGAGGCTCCCGACGTACGGGTCGCGGTGCGGAACTGCTCGGTGAGCAGGGAGCCCTGGGTTCCGGTGAGGCATGCGTGGATGAGGCCGATGCCGATGATGAACACGGTGACGACCAGGGCGGGTTGGGCGGTGTTGGTGAGCAGGTACATCGGGAAGGCGAAGAGGATCGCCGCCGTACAGCCCGCGATGTAGAGGGGGCGGCGTCCGATGCGGTCGGTGAGCGCGCCGGCGAGGAAGGTGACCGCGATGGCGAGGATGCTGGCGGCGGTGATCGCGCCGAGAGCGACGGACCTCAGGTCGGGGTGGCGGTCGGTGATGTAGCTGAGCAGATAGGTCGCGGTCGAGTAGTAGGCGAAGGACTCGACGACGCGCAGGGCGATGACCCGCAGGATGCCGCGCCAGTCCTCGGAGAGCGTGGCGAGGAACGGGTTCTTCTCGGTGCTGCCGGTGGCTTGGGCTTCCTGGAATTCGGGGGATTCGGTGAGCCGGGAGCGCACGATCAGCGCGACGATCACCATGACGGCACTGAGCAGGAAGGGGGTCCGCCACTGCCAGCTCCCGTCGAGGGTGGAGCTCCACGCGAACACACCGCTGGCCAGGGCGATGCCCAGAGGGTTGCCGGCCTGGGGGATCGCGGCGAACATACCGCGGCGGTGCCACGGTGCGTGCTCGTAGGCCATGGTGATCGCCCCGCCCCACTCGGCGCCGAACGCGAGGCCCTGGATCATGCGGAGGGCCACGAGCAGGATCGGCGCGAGCACACCCACCTGGCCGTAGGTCGGCAGTACACCTATGAGGAAGGTGGCGGCGCCCATGACCGTCATGGCCGCGACGAGGACGGGTTTGCGGCCGTGCTTGTCGGCGAAGTAGCCGCCGACGGCGCCCCCGAGCGGGCGCATGACGAAGCCGACCGCGAGGGTGGCGAAGGAAAGCAGGGTGCCGACGAGCCGATCGCTCTCGGGGAAGAAGACCGCTCCGAAGTAGAGCGCGGAGGCGGTGCCGTACGCGATGAAGTCGTAGTTCTCGACACTCGTGCCGAAAGCGGCGGCGACCGCGGTCTTGACACGGTCCTTGGAGCCGAGCACGCTCCGCTGTCGGGTGGGGGCGCTGGTGGACATGGGAGTTCTCCTTGAGGGGGCACCGGATCGGTTCCGGCGTCTGCGCGTGAGGAGGATCGGGGCGCGTGAGGGGGATTCAGGGCGCGCGAGGGGGCGGCGGCCTCCTGCGGCCGGGTGTTCGGGGCATGCCGAAGAGGCGCCTGGCGTACGTGGTCGCCCGCGGGCAGGGTGTTCTGGCTTCGTGACAGGGAAGGGGCGAGGGGAAGGGGAGAGCTGGCCCGTTCAGCAGGGGGAGGGCCTGGGCTGGTTGGGCGGCTCGTCAGGGGGCCGGGGTCAGGGCGTCGAGCGCGTTCAGTTTGGCGACCCGGCGGCGGGTTTCCTCGTCGTCGTCGAAGACGGCACCGAGGAACTCGCGGACGATGTCGGGCACGAGCGCGTGGGGGACCAGCCAGGCCCCCATGGCGATGGCGTTGGCGTCGTCGTGTTCGACGGCCTGGTGGGCGGAGTAGGGCTCGTGGGCGAGACCGCAGCGGACGCCGGGCAGCTTGTTGGCGGCCATGACGGCGCCCTGGCCGGTGCCGCAGACGAGCACAGCACGATCGGCGGAACCGGAGAGCACCACCTCGCAGGTGGTGCGGGTGATGTCCGGGAAATCGACCGGGTCACCGCTGTGGGTGCCGCAGTCGATCACTTCATGCCCGAGGGCCTCGATGGCCTGGCGGACGGTGTCCTTGAGCGCGTATCCGGCGTGGTCCGCGCCGAGGGCGACCTTCATGGGTTGTTCCTTTCAGGGCGGGCGCACTGCGGCTCCGCCGGGTGGCGGACGTACGGTGCAGTGCTCGGCCGGGCGGGAGAGAAGTGGGTGCCGCATGTGGCTTGTTGCAGGCGGCCAAAGGCGTTGGTCGTACGGTGGCGTCGCGCGGTCGCCTAAGCGAGGGCGACGGTTCTTACGGGGACTGTGCGCTGTGCGTCCGGCACCAGCACGTCGCACGGTTGCAGGCCTGGGGGAGCCGACAGAGGTGCTGCCGGTGGCGTCGGCGCTGATCCGGCTGCTCATCGGATGGCCGGCAGGGCGCGGTCGGCGAAGGTGGTGGGGACGCGTTGACCGGGGGCAGGGCGGCCGGCGATGAGGTCGACGAGCCCTCGTACACCGAGTCGGCCGATCGATGACGCGTCGTTGCGGACCGCGCTGATGGGGGGCGAGGCGAACTCGAACCAGTCGAGGTCGTCGAAGGAGACGATCTCGATGCGGGCGGCCTGCTCCGCACCGAGCCGCTCGCGCAGCGCGCGCAGGACTCCCAACGTGGTCAGACCGTTCGCGCCGAACACGGCCGTGAACGGAACGTCGTGGTCGAGGATGCGGGACATGGCCTCGGCCGCCCCGCCCGCCAGGAAGTCACCGGCGTCCAGCAGTCGTTCATCGGTGCTGATGCCGTGTGCCTGACGTCCGGCGAGGTAGGCGGCGCGGCGCTCGGCGCCGGTGGAGATCGTGTCCGGGCCGCCGACGAAGGCGACGTCGCGGTGGCCCCGGCTCCGCAGCCAGGCGAGCACCTGCTCTACGCCCTGCGCGTTGTCCGTGCCGTACAGAGGTGCGTCGACGCCCTCGATCCTGCGGTTGAGGAACACGAGAGGCAGTCCGGACGCGAGCGTGGCCGCGAGCTGCGGTGAGACGGTGCTCTGCGGCGAGAACAGCAGGCCGTCGATGCGTTGGCCGGCGAAGGTCTGAAGGTAGGCGTCGGCCTGTTCGGCGTCTTCGTTCGCATTGGCCAGCAGAACGGTGTAGCCGTGGTGGCGGGCCTCCTGCTCGGCGGCGTGAGCCAGCTCGGAGAAGAACGGGTTGCGGATGTCTGAGACGAGCAGCCCCAGTACGTCGGTTCGGGCTCGCCGCAGGGAACGGGCCGGGCCGTTGGCGATGTATCCCAGCTCGGCCGCGGCGGCGAGCACGCGGGACCGGGAGTCGGCCGAGGTCTGGCTGCTGCCGCTGAGCACCCGGGACGCGGTACCGAGCGCGACTCCCGCCCGTGCAGCGACATCCTTGATCGTGGCCACTCGCCCCACCTCCTTGTGGAAACGTTTCCATGAACTCGATGGTTTTAAGATCGCACACCGATCCCGGGATGAGCAAGGTCCCCGGGGGAAATGGCGGGGCCGCACGGCTGGGGCTTTGGCGTCGGGGTGACGTCATGGCGGAGTCAGGGGGAGGCCGGATTCGTCGATGCAGCCGGTGATAGGCCAGACGCGTC
The DNA here is from genome assembly GCF_042677425.1 of Streptomyces sp. NPDC127119. Taxonomy (NCBI): domain Bacteria; kingdom Bacillati; phylum Actinomycetota; class Actinomycetes; order Kitasatosporales; family Streptomycetaceae; genus Streptomyces; species Streptomyces sp. NPDC127119. The sequence goes on from NZ_JBHXTO010000003.1 coordinate 192,145, forward strand.
GATGCAGCCGTTGACTGGATCGGGTCGGTGCTGCAGGTCTCCGTCGGACACGGTCGCGTCGTTCTCGTCGGCTGCCCGGTTTGATCACGCGGGTGTCCAGGGCCGTCCCGGGCGTGTCGGGTGGCGGACGGACTTGCCTGAGGAAATGAGGGGCAGGGTCCCCCTTGCACGCGGTACGGTGCGCCGATGTCAGCGATCAAGAAATTCCAAGTCACCTTTGACTGCGCAGAACCTGAGCGGCTTGCTCGCTTCTGGTGCGAGGTGTTGGGGTACGTCACACCGCCACCACCGGAGGGATTCACCACCTGGGAGGATGCGAACCGGGCCCTGCCTGCTGAGAAGCGGGATTCATGGTTCGCTTGCAGTGACCCTTCAGGTGTGGGCCCGCGTCTGTACTTTCAGCGCATCCCCGAAGGCAAGGTCGTCAAGAACCGGGTGCATCTCGATGTCAGGGTCGGCACCGGGCTCGTGGGGGACGAGCGCCTGGCCACGCTCGAAGCCGAGTGCGCACGACTGGTCGCGCTTGGCGCGACTCACGTGCAGACGCTGTATGCCGATGAGGAAAACGAGTCATGCATCCCCATGCTGGACATCGAGGGCAACGAATTCTGTATCGACTGAGCATTGCTTGAGTCGGTGAGGGGGGCCTCATCTGGGCTTCTCCGGTGCCAGGTATGGGGCGGGAGTTGCCCTGTGAGAGTGAGGTGGTGCAGCCGGGGATGCCAGGCATGGCCTGACGGGGTTGATGCGCAAGCGGCGGTCCGAGGTGGCCGATGGGGCGGTTGACGGTCGGCCTGGACATCTCGAACAGTGGGGCGAGCTCCCAACTGCCGCTGTCAGAGCCCCGGCATGGACTGCCGAGAGTGGGCCTGGAGAGGATCGGTCCTCAGCGCCCCCACTGACATTCACGTCCTCCAGCCGCGGAACACGCAGTTGGAGCAGCACAACACGGACCTGACCGCCGAGTTGTCCGAACGCGAAGAGGACATGGTCGGCGCCCGAGCCGCCGACCAGCAGCTCATGCTGCGGATCTCATCGTCTGGGGCAAGCGGCATGGCGACAACTTATCGTTCGGTCACACCCGTTGACCCCACGCATTCGGGCGGCGATCTTGATGGCCTGAACGGGGAGGGTACCTTCATCAGACTCAAGTCATCACTGGCCTGACCCTGTTGCTCAACGCGAAGACCGGCACGGTCTTCTGAGGGGCACGAGTGGCCCGCTCTCGGGCAACCGTATCGAGCCCCTGAACGCCGCATCACCGCGCGCCTTCGCGAACCTGGACCTCCGCCACAACGGCAGACGGCGGTCATGCCGTGTGGAGAGCGCCTGTGCTGTACTCCCAGAGCCGGTCCGCTGCCTCCGGGGCGAGTGCGTGGGCGGCCACGCCACCGGGCTGCTCCTCCCTGTCCTGGACGGTCCTGGCCTCCTGGTTGTCCTCGAAGTAGCGGCCGGTGACTCCCTTCACGAGGGGAGAGGCGGCCAGCAGGACGGAGGTGGCGGCCCCCTGCTCGGGAGTCTTGTAGTACGGCAGCGGCTTCACATTGCCCTGGTCGTCCATCACGCCGAACGCGCGCATGGTTTCGTCGTCGACGTGCCGCTGCAGACGGGTGAGGATGTAGCCGGGGTTGAGCGCGTTCGCTGTGATGCCGTCGGCCGCCCAGCGGCGGGCACCTACCGTGAACAGGATGTCGGCGGACTTGGACTGCCCGTAAGCCGCCCAGGGGTCGTACGGCCGCCGCGCGAAGTGGGGATCTTCGAAATCGAAGGGCGCTCCCAGGTGGGCGCCGGAGCTGACGACCACGATGCGTGCGGAGCCGGAGTTCCGCAGGGCCGCGTGCAGGCCCGTGGCCAGAGCGAAGTGGCCGAGGTAGTTGGTGGCGAGTTGCATCTCCCAGCCGCCCGGGGTGAGGGTCCGCGTGGGAAGAGCCATGATTCCGGCGTTCGCGACGAGGATGTCGAGAGGCCCGGACCATGTGCGTGTGAAGGCGTCGACCGAGGCCACATCGGACAGATCGAGAGCCTCGGCGCGCACCCGGCCTGCTCCGGCGACGGTGGTCAGCTCCTGGATGAGCGGTTCGGCGGACTGCGGGCGGCGCGTCGCAATGGTGACCTCCGCGCCTGCGGTGGCCAGGGCTCGTACGGTTTCGGCGCCGAGACCGGAGGCGCCGCCGGTGACCACGGCACGCCGGCCGGTGAGATCGACGCCGTCGATGACCTCCTGCGCGCGGGCGTGTGAGGCGAAGGGAGTCGTCAGGAGGGCGGAGTGGTTTCGCGGGTGCCTGTCGGTCCGGGAGTTCGTTGTCATACGTCCACGCTACGATCGGTCCGCTGGATGCTCTATGGCTGAGAGTCCTTCCTTCTTTAGCGATCGTCCAGACCGGAGGTGGGTGTGGATCCTCTTGAGGATGTGCTGACCCTGTTGCAGACGCGCAGTCATCTCTCGGCGAGCATGGCCGCTGGAGGACGCTGGGCCGTACGGTTCGACGCGCCGCGCGTGGTGAAGTTCAACGCCGTTCGGCGCGGGTCGTGTCAGCTGGAGGTCGACGGGATCGACGAGCCGATCGACCTGGCCGAGGGTGACTGCTACCTCCTGACACGTCCCCGCTCCTTCACGCTCCGCAGCGATCCTGAGGTTGAGCCTGTCGACGGCGGCGCCGTGTTCGCACAGGCCGAGCGCGGTGTCGCCAGAGTGGGAAAGGGTGACGACGTGTTCCTCATCGGCGGCGGTTTCTCCTTCGGGACCCGCGCCCAGGAACTGCTGCTCGACAGACTGCCTCCGATCGTCCATGTGCCGGCCGGCACCCCGCACGCGGAGGCGGTGCGGTGGGCGCTGACCGCCATCGAGCAGGAGCTGACACTTCGGCCGATGGCCTCCACGCTGATGGCGGAGCATCTGGCCGTCGTCATGTTCGTTCATGTGCTGCGTCTCCACCTCGAACGTGCGCTGCGTGCGCCACGTGCGGCGTCGGGGTGGTTGGCCGGTCTCGCGGATCCCGTGGTCGCCACAGCGCTGACCTCCCTGCACCGCGAGCCGGCGCGTTCGTGGACCGTGGCCGAACTGGCCGACGCCGCTGCGGTGTCCCGCTCCACCCTGGCCGCCCGCTTCAAATCCACAGTCGGTCAAGGGCCGTTGGAATACCTCACGCGGTGGCGGATCGAACTGGCAGCCCAACAGCTCCGGGAAGGCAGTGCAACGCTCGCCTCCATCGCCCACTCCGTGGGATACGGATCCGAGAGCGCCCTCAGTGTCGCCTTCAAGAGGGTCCTGGGAATGCCTCCCGGCGACTACCGCAAGCACCCTTTGATGCCTTGATGCCTTGATGCCTTGATGCCTTGATGCCTTGATGCCGTAGAGGTGACCGCACATGTGTTGGCCCGGCCGGCCCGTCCCAGTGACGTGGGCGCAGTCTTTCAGCGTGTGCGCCATGCGTTGGATGAGGTGGTCGGTCGAGACGGCGTAGATCATCGTCTTGGAGCCGACGAACGGGCGTCGGGGGGGGGGGGGGGGCCCCCCCCCCCCCCCCGGGGGGGTTGGAGAGGGGGGGGGGGCACAGGGATTGGAGGGGGGCCGGGAGGTTTGGTTTGGTGGGGGCCCGGGGGGGGAAAACCCGCGCCCCCA
>NZ_JBHXTO010000004.1:0-18517 GCF_042677425.1 Streptomyces sp. NPDC127119
GCTACATCGAGGACACGGCGTTCTTCGGCGGCGACGGCCTGGACGAGGAGCGGCGGGCCCGGCTGATCGCGGAGACGTCGGACAAGCGCGCCGGTTCTTACTTCTTTGGTTCTTACTTCTTTGCGGAGTACTCCGACAGGCAGAGGGTGAAGTCACTGCTGCCGCCGGTCTCGGTGTACTCGGCGTACTTGGTGCGGTCGCAGCCCGAGTTGTCGCTCTTCTTCTGCTCGACCTTGTACGCGGCCTTGGAGTTGCCGCAGTCCACGACCTCAAGCTCCGGGTCGGTGGTGCTGTTCGGGTTGCCGATGCTCATGCAGTCGCCGACCTTGGCGCTCGACGCATCGTCACGGCTCGCCAGCCAGCCGCCGACGGCGACTATGAGGACGACGACCGGGATGGCGAAACGCAGGTACTTCTTGAGGTTGCGCTTCGGCGGCTCGGGCGGGACCGGTGCGTAGGGAGCGTTCGGGTGCTGCGGGTAGCCCTGCGGGGGCTGCTGTCCGTAGGGGCTGCCCTGGGGCGGCTGCTGCCCGTAAGGATTTCCCTCGGCCGGCTGGCCCTGAGCGAACGGATTCTGGCCCTGCGGCGGCGGCGTGGTCACTTGGGGGTCCCCCTCGAACGTGGAGCGCGTGGCGCGAAATAAGACGCACGTAAGCTACCGGGCCCCACTGACAACTCCGTAGCCCGGAGTGTCTCTGTGTCCTTGATGTGACACTTACTGGCGCTCAAAGCGGGCCATAGCCGCAGCAACCGCCCCGTAGATAACGGCCACCGTGACCACAAGCGGCACGGATCGGCCGTCAGGGGGCAGCATCAGGGCGGCCACTCCCGCGGCGCCCACGAAGGCGACGTTGAACAGGACGTCGTAGACGGCGAAGATCCGGCCACGGAAGCCGTCCTCGATGGACGACTGGACGACGGTGTCAGTGGCGATCTTCGCTCCCTGGCTGGTCAGACCCAGTACGAAGGCCGCGATCAGGAGGGGGATTTGTGCGAACGACAGGCCCAGCGCCGGTTCCAGGACGGCGGCGGTAGCCGCGCACGCGATGATCCAGCCATCGGGGCCGAGCCGGTTCACGCCCGCCGGTGTCAGCACGGCCGCGGCGAAGAAACCCGCTCCGGAGATGCCCACGGCCAGGCCGAGCAGGGCGAGCCCGTCGTCGTCGGGGCCGGACGACCAGGCGTACCGGCAGAGCATCAGCACCATGACCGTCAGCGCGCCGTAGCAGAACCGCATCAGGGTCATCGCGGCCAGCGCCCAGGCGGCTTCGCGGCGCGCGGGCTCGGCCAGATGACGCACGCCCGCCGCAAGGCCGCGCGCGGTGCCGAGCACGGCCGTCCTCAGTCGTGGCCGCACCGAGTGCCGTTCGGGGCCCAGCAGATCCGGGGCCAGTCGCAGCGAGGCGAGCGCGGAGCACACGTACAGGGCCGCTCCCACCAGGACGACCGCCGCGTCGGAGTCGGAGCCCACGAGGCGTACGACGAAGGCGAGGCCGCCGCCGAGGGTCGCGGCGAGTGTGCCGGCCGTGGGCGACAGGGAGTTGGCCATCACCAGGCGCTCGGAGTCGACCACGCGGGGCAGGGCGGCGGAAAGACCCGCGAGCACGAACCGGTTGACGGCGGTCACACACAGCGCGGAGGCGTAGAACAGCCGGTCCGGTACACCGCTGAGCATCAGAACGGCCGTCAGGGACGCCAGGAGCGCCCGCAGCAGGTTCCCGTACAGAAAGACCTGGCGGCGTCTCCAGCGGTCCAGGAGGACGCCCGCGAAGGGGCCGACGAGGGAGTACGGGAGGAGCAGGACCGCCATCGCGGAGGCGATCGCGGCGGCCGACGTCTGCTTCTCCGGCGAGAAGACGACGTACGTGGCGAGCGCGACCTGGTAGACCCCGTCGGCGCCCTGTGACAACAGCCGGACGGCGAGCAGACGCCGGAAGTTCCTGAAGCGCAGGAGTACGCGCAGGTCACTCACGACAGCCATGGGTTACAGCCTCGCACAGGGCGAGGGTCCCCGGAGCGATGCCCCGGGGACCCTCAACAGCCGTGCGCGGAGCGAGCCTTCAGCGCTCGACCTCGCCCTTGATGAACTTCTCGACGTTGTCGTACGCCTCGTCGTCGAAGTACTGGACGGGCGGGGACTTCATGAAGTAGCTCGACGCGGAGAGGATCGGGCCGCCGATGCCGCGGTCCTTGGCGATCTTCGCGGCGCGCAGGGCGTCGATGATGACACCCGCGGAGTTCGGGGAGTCCCAGACCTCCAGCTTGTACTCCAGGTTCAGCGGGACGTCACCGAAGGCGCGGCCTTCGAGGCGGACGTACGCCCACTTGCGGTCGTCGAGCCAGGCCACGTAGTCCGAGGGACCGATGTGGACGTTCTTCGCGCCCATGTCACGGTCGGGGATCTGCGAGGTGACGGCCTGCGTCTTCGAGATCTTCTTGGACTCCAGGCGGTCGCGCTCCAGCATGTTCTTGAAGTCCATGTTGCCGCCGACGTTGAGCTGCATGGTGCGCTCGAGACGGACACCGCGGTCCTCGAACAGCTTCGCCATCACGCGGTGCGTGATGGTGGCGCCGACCTGCGACTTGATGTCGTCGCCGACGATCGGGACGCCCGCCTCGGTGAACTTGTCCGCCCACTCCTTGGTGCCGGCGATGAAGACCGGCAGAGCGTTGACGAACGCGACCTTGGCGTCGATGGCGCACTGGGCGTAGAACTTCGCCGCGTCCTCGGAACCGACGGGCAGGTAGCAGATGAGGACGTCCACCTGCTTGTCCTTGAGGACCTTGACGACGTCGACCGGGGCCTCGGTCGACTCCTCGATGGTCTCGCGGTAGTACTTGCCGAGCCCGTCATGGGTGTGGCCGCGCTGGACCGTGATGCCCCTGTTCGGGACGTCGCAGATCTTGATGGTGTTGTTCTCGCTGGCGCCGATGGCGTCCGAGAGGTCGAGGCCGACCTTCTTCGCGTCGACGTCGAAGGCGGCGACGAACTCGACGTCACCCACGTGGTATTCGCCGAACTGGACGTGCATCAGGCCCGGCACCTTGGACGCCGGGTCGGCGTCCTTGTAGTACTCGACGCCCTGAACCAGCGAGGCGGCGCAGTTGCCCACGCCGACGATGGCTACGCGAACCGAACCCATTCCGGTTGCTCCCTGTGTGTACTCGGTGAAGCCCTGAGAGGACTTCACGTGGCAGTGTCATCGGACGGATCCGGCCCGGGGGTGCCCCCGGGCCGGGGCAGGCCGCCCGACTCCCCAGATGTGTTGTCCTGCTGAGCGGAGCCGTCAGGTCCGGGACGCCGTTGGTCCCGTCCCGCCCGCTCGCTCTCGATGAGCTCGTTCAGCCAGCGCACTTCGCGCTCCACGGACTCCATTCCGTGGCGCTGGAGCTCAAGCGTGTAGTCGTCGAGTCGCTCCCGGGTGCGCGCCAGTGAGGCGCTCATCTTCTCCAGGCGCTCTTCGAGACGGCTGCGGCGGCCTTCGAGGACCCGCATCCGTACATCCCGTGACGTCTGGCCGAAGAAGGCGAAACGAGCGGCGAAATGTTCGTCCTCGTACGCGTCGGGACCCGTCTGCGAGAGGAGGTCCTCGAAGTGTTCCTTACCTTCCGCCGTCAACCGATAGACGATCTTGGCGCGACGTCCTGCGAGCGGCGCCGCGAGGGCGTCCTCGGAGGTGTTCCCCGGTTCCTCGATCAACCAGCCGTTGGCGACCAGCGTCTTGAGGCAGGGGTAGAGCGTCCCGTAGCTGAACGCACGGAACACACCCAGTGACGTATTGAGACGTTTGCGCAGCTCATAGCCGTGCATCGGGGACTCGCGGAGAAGGCCGAGGACGGCGAACTCAAGGATCCCGGAACGCCGGCTCATCGTCGCCTCCTCTCTGCCGCGGCCGTGCCGTGACGGTCTTTATGCCGAGCTGATGTATCGACTCGATACATCGACACGATAGATCGGTCCTCCCCCTGCGACAAGAGGGGGCACGGTGAACGGCGTCACATCACCGATTCGTAGGAAGCAAGTTGCCTGATTTGGGGTGAACTTCGGTGCTAGGCAGGTTTTGACGGTGCGTAGTCTGTCCGCCATGCAAACCACCGGGAACCGAGTGACGCCTGGGGACGTCCTTGTCCTCGGTGCAGTACGGATGAATGTAAAAACGACCGCATCCGTACTTCGGGGGGACCGGAAACCAGCTGCCGTTTCCAGGTGCGCTCAGGTGCGCCTGCCCGAGGAGTAATCGTTCGATGAGCGAGCACCGTCGCAAATCGCCGCAGCCGCAAGGTGGCGGACGTGCCGCGGCCCGACGCGGCCAGACCGGCTCGTCCTCCGGCCGCCGTGCGGCACCGCGAGGCGCAACCGAGTCTCCTTCCGATTCATACGACTCGGGGGGTGAGGAACGCCCGTTCGGCAGTCGCGCCGAGGCCCGGCGGGCGTCACAGAGAAACAGCAGCGCCGCCGGTCGACGCAGAGCGGCCGACGGCGCGGGGCAGGGAGGCCGTGGGCGCGGGCGTGGGTCCGTACCGCCGAAGAAGCGGATCATCGACTACCCGCGCGCGGGCAGGTACGGGGCGGCACGTTGGGTGCCGTCCTGGAAGCTCGTGACGGGTCTGTTCATCGGTTTCTTCGGCAGCATGATGGCGGTCGCGGGAGTCGCGTACGCGCTGGTGGGCCTGCCGGACGTCGCCAAGACGGCGGAGGCGCAGAACAACGTCTACTACTGGGCCGACGGCACGCAGATGGTCGCCACCGGTGGTGAGACGAACCGGCAGATCATCGACTACTCCCGGATTCCCAAGGAGATGCGCTACGCCGTCATCTCGGCCGAGAACAAGACGTTCGAGAACGACCGGGGCGTCGACCCCATGGGTATCGGCCGCGCCCTGTTCAACATGGCCAAGGGCGGTCAGACCCAGGGCGGCTCCACGATCACCCAGCAGTACGTGAAGAACGCCATGCTGGAGGACCAGTCGCAGACGATCTCCCGGAAGTTCAAGGAGCTCTTCGTCTCGATCAAGGTCGGCGCCAATGTCGACAAAGAAGACATCATGGCCGGCTATCTGAACTCGGCCTACTACGGCCGCGGCGCCTACGGAATCCAGGCCGCCGCGCGTACGTACTTCGACAAGGACGCCGAGGACCTCAACCCGAGCCAGTGCGCCTTCCTGGCGTCGGTGCTCAAGGGCGCCACGTACTACGACCCGGCGGGCGCGGAGTCGATCGACCCGTCCGCCACCCCCGCGGCCAACCGCCAGCGCGCGGAGACCCGCTGGCGCTGGATCCTCGGCGAGATGGTCAAGGACGGGCACCTGGAGGAGTCGGTACGCGCCAAGTACCCCGACTTCCCCACGCTGCAGAGCCCGCGGTCGAACGCCCAGCTGGGCGGCCAGGTGGGTTACCTGGTCGACCTCGCCAAGGCGTACATCGTCAACAACAGCGAGAAGACCGGGATCACCGAGAAGCAGCTGCGTGACGGTGGCTACGAGATCCACACGACCTTCGACAAGAAGAAGGTCACCCAGCTCGAAGCCGCGGTGAAGAAGGTCCGCAAGGAGAACATCAAGGAGAAGGAGCGCCCGAAGACGGACAAGCACGTCCAGTTCGGCGGCGCTTCCGTGGACCCGGAGACCGGCGCGATCAAGGCCATCTACGGCGGTGTGGACGCGACCAAGCACTTCACCAACAACGCCGACCAGACGGGCGCCCAGGTCGGTTCGACCTTCAAGCCGTTCGTCCTCGCGGCGGCCATGAAGTGGGGCGTGCGTGATCCCGACCTGGAGCCGACCCAGGCCCAGGACGAGCGGATCAAGGTCTCTCCGAAGAGCCTGTACAGCGGCAAGAACAAGCTGAAGATCGAGGACTACGACGGGACGGTCTGGAAGGACAAGGACGAGAAGGAATGGCTGCAGCGGAACGACGGCGACGAGTCGTACAACCCGCCCACCTTCCAGATCGACCTGCGTGAGGCGATGAGGGTCTCCTCGAACTCCGCCTACGTCCAGTTGGGCATGAACGTCGGCCTGGACAAGGTGCGGGAGTCCGCGGTGGACGCCGGCATCAAGGAAGGCAGCCTGGCCAGCGCCAACTTCCCGTCCTTCTCCATCGGTACCTCCGACCCGAGCGCGATCCGCATGGCCGGCGCGTACGCCACCTTCGCGGCGAGCGGCAAGCAGAGCGAGCCGTACTCGGTCGACGAGATCACCGACAAGGACGGAACGGTCTTCACGCACGAGAACTCGGCCAAGGCGAAGCAGGCCTTCACGGCACTGGTCGCCGACAACGTCACCGACGTCCTCAAGACCGTCGTCGACGAGGGCACCGGTACCGCGGCGAAGCTGAGCAACCGGCCGGTGGCGGGCAAGACCGGTACGACCGACGGCAACAAGTCCGCCTGGTTCGTCGGCTACACCCCGCAGCTGTCGACCGCGATCTCCATGTACCGCATGGACGACGACGAGTCGAACAAGAAGCGCGAGTTCCTGGAGATGTACGGAACGGGCGGCCAGGACAAGATCCACGGCGCCTCGTTCCCGGCCGAGATCTGGCACGACTACATGGAGCAGGCGCTCAAGGGCACGAAGGTCGAGCAGTTCCCGACGCCCGAGCCCATCGGCGAGGTCGTCAACGACGTCGTGGTCCCGACCCCGACTCCGACGCCCACCGAGACGAAGGAGGAGGAGACCGAGGAGCCGGAGCCCACGCCGACCAAGAGCGAGCCGTCTCCCCCCGCTCCCACCACCAGCGAGTCCTGTGGCGCCTTCGGCTTCGGCTGCGAGGACGACGGCGGAGCCAGCACCGGCGAGACCGACACCGGTGGTACGGACGGCGGCGCGAGTCCCTCGACCTCGGAATCCCAGGAGGAGGACGGCGGGAACAGCAGAGGCAACGGCAACGGCGGCCTCTTCCAGGGGTCCTCGGGCTAGCAGCCAAGAAGTTTCATCGACGCGACGTGGTCGCCGGCTCCGGTCGGCGGCCACTCGCGTTTTACGAGGTCCGGCGCCCCGGCGGGCGCCTGCAGGGCTCGAACCCGCCCGCCCCCGGCGTCCTCCCAGGCACGTACGGCAGGATGTGCGGCATGCCCAGTGCAGAAACGACGCGCGCGAGCGTGCACGAGCCAGATCTGGTGCCGCCGACCAAGGAGGACCCGGTCGCGGCGACCGGCAGTGAACTGTTCGGTGGTCCCCTCGGGCGGCGCGCGCTGACGGGGACGTCCTGGTGGACTCCCGTACGGGTCGTCGCACTCGTCGCGATCGGCATGTTCGCCCTCGGCATGGTGCAGAAACTGCCCTGCTACGACGGTGCTTGGTTCTTCGGGGCCAGCTCCCAGTACACACACGCCTGCTATTCGGACATTCCGCACCTCTACCAGGGGCGTGGCTTCGCCGACGGTCTCGTGCCGTACTTCGACAAGCTCGAAGGCGACATGGAGTACCTCGAATACCCGGTCCTCACCGGCGTGTTCATGGAGGTCGCCTCCTGGCTCACGCCGGGCAGCGGAAGCATCCAGGACCAGGAGCAGGTCTACTGGATGGTCAACGCCGGGATGCTGATGGCCTGCACGGCCGTCATCGCCGTCTGCGTGACCCGTACCCACCGGCGGCGGCCCTGGGACGGCCTGTTGGTCGCTCTGGCGCCCGCCTTCGCGCTGACCGCCACCATCAACTGGGACCTCCTGGCGGTCGCTCTGACGGCCGCGGCGATGCTCATGTGGTCCCGGAGCCGTCCGCTCGCCTTCGGGGTCCTCCTGGGGCTCGCCACGGCCGCCAAGCTCTATCCCGTGCTGCTGCTGGGGCCGCTGCTCGTGCTGTGCTGGCGGGCGGGCAGGTGGCGTGCGTTCGGCACCGCCCTGCTCGGCGCAGCGGGCGCCTGGCTGGTCGTGAACCTTCCGGTCATGCTGCTGGCGCCCGAGGGCTGGTCGAAGTTCTACACGTTCAGCCAGGAACGCGGGGTCGACTTCGGCTCCTTCTGGCTGATCCTCTCCCAGCGCAGTGACACGCCGCTCGACACCGACACCGTCAACACGTGGGCTTCGGTACTGATGCTGCTGTCCTGCGTCGGCGTCGCGGCACTCACGCTGGCCGCTCCGCGCCGGCCCCGCTTCGCCCAGCTGGCGTTCCTGATCGTCGCGGCCTTCATCCTCACCAACAAGGTCTATTCGCCGCAGTACGTACTGTGGCTGATTCCCCTCGCGGTGCTGGCCCGCCCGAAGTGGCGGGACTTCCTGATCTGGCAGGCGTGCGAGGTCGCGTACTTCCTCGGGATCTGGATGTACCTCGCCTACACGACCAGCGGCGACGCCCACAAGGGACTGCCCCAGGAGGGCTACCAGCTGGCCATCGCCGTCCACCTCCTGGGGACGCTGTACCTGTGCGCCGTGATCGTGCGCGACATCCTCATGCCCGAGAGGGACGTGGTGCGCCGCTCCGGGGACGACGATCCGTCGGGCGGTGTGCTGGACGGCGCCCAGGACGTCTTCGTCGTGGGCCCGGCGGCCCATCCGCCCCGGCACGCGGCACAGTTCGACGGCCCGTACGTGGAGTGGGGCGGCGGCGAGGGCAAGGACGGGAGAGACCCGAGTTCGCTCTGAGCGAACAGGAGCGGGAGCAGGGACTGGAACAGGAGTAGGGGCAGAGGCCGGGACAGACACACGAAAGGCCGTACACGGAGTCCGTGTACGGCCTTTCGCCCGTGTGCGGGCCCGGCGCGCGGCGCCGTGCGGTCAGCGCTCGACGACGCGGTCGAACTGCGTGGTGGTGTGCCGCAGATGGGCCACCAACTCCTCGCCGACCTTCGGCTCGGGCGCGTCCGAGGGCACGAAGAGGATCGAGACCTGCATGTGCGGGGGCTCCGCGAACCAGCGCTGCTTGCCGCCCCAGACGAACGGCGAGAGGTTCCGGTTGACCGTGGCGAGGCCGGCCCGGGCGACGCCCTTGGCGCGCGGCATGACGCCGTGCAGGGCCTTGGGGGCCTCCAGGCCCACCCCGTGCGACGTACCGCCCGCCACGACGACCAGCCAGCCGTCCGAGGCGACCTTCTGCTGCCGGTAGCCGAAACGGTCGCCCTTGGCGACGGCCGAGACGTCCAGGACGGCTCCGCGGTACTCGGTCGCGTCGTGGTCCCCCAGCCACAGCCGTGTGCCGATACGGGCCCGGAAACGGGTCTGCGGGAACTGCTGCTGCAGCCGGGCGAGCTCGTCGGCCTTGAGATGGCTGACGAACATCGTGTGCAGCGGCAGCCGTGCCGCGCGCAGCCGGTCCATCCAGCCGATGACCTCCTCGACGGCGTCCGAGCCGTCGGTACGGTCCAGGGGCAGGTGGATGGCGAAGCCTTCCAAGCGCACGTTCTCTATGGCGGCGTGCAGCTGGGGCAGATCCCGCTCGCTCACCCCGTGCCGCTTCATGGAGGACATGACCTCGATGACGACACGGGCGCCCACGAGGCCGTAGACCCCGTCGACGGACGAGACGGACCGGATGACACGGTCGGGCAGCGGTACGGGCTCCTCGCCCCGCCTGAACGGCGTCAGCACCAGAAGGTCGCCGCCGAACCAGTCCTTGATCCGCGCCGCCTCGTAGGTCGTGCCGACGGCCAGGACGTCCGAGCCCAGGCGGGTGGCCTCGTCGGCGAGCCGCTCGTGGCCGAAGCCGTAGCCGTTGCCCTTGCAGACGGGGACGAGTCCCGGAAACTGCTCGGACACGTGCTTGTGGTGCGCCCGCCAGCGTGCGGTGTCGACGTAGAGCGTGAGCGCCATGGCCGGACCTGGAACCTTTCTCGTGGCAGCGGTGTATCAGAGATGTGAAGACGAATTCTGGTGCGTCAGCGGCGCGACATGTAGATGTCGAGAGCCTTGTGGAGCAGTTTGTTGAGGGGGAAGTCCCACTCGCCGATGTATTCGGCGGCCTGCCCGCCGGTACCCACCTTGAACTGGATGAGCCCGAAAAGGTGATCGGTCTCGTCCAGCGAGTCGGAGATGCCGCGCAGGTCGTAGACGGTCGCCCCGAGCGCGTAGGAGTCGCGGAGCATCCGCCACTGCATGGCGTTCGAGGGCCGGAACTCCCGCCCGATGTTGTCGGAGGCGCCGTAGGAGTACCAGACGTGCCCGCCGACGACCAGCATCGTCGCGGCGGACAGGTTCACACCCTCGTGCCGCGCGAAGTACAGCCGCATGCGGTTGGGGTCCTCGGTGTTGAGAGCCGTCCACATCCGCTGGAAGTACGCGAGCGGCCGGGGCCGGAAGTGATCGCGCAGCGCCGTGATCTCGTAGAGGCGCTGCCACTCCTCCAGGTCCTGGTAGCCGCCCTGGACGACCTCGACGCCGGCCTTCTCGGCCTTCTTGATGTTGCGCCGCCAGAGCTGGTTGAAGCCCTTGTGGACGTCCTCCAGCGACCGGTTGGCCAGCGGCACCTGGTAGACGTAGCGGGGCTGTACGTCGCCGAAGCCCGCCCCGCCGTCCTCGCCCTGCTGCCAGCCCATGCGCCGGAGTTTGTCGGCGACCTCGAAGGCGCGCGGTTCGATGAAGTCGGCCTCGATGTCGCGCAGGCGCTTCACGTCCGGGTCCTGGATGCCCCTCTTGATCGAGGTGGCCTCCCAGCGCCGGATGATCACCGGCGGGCCCATCTTCACGGAGAAGGCGCCCTGCTGCTTGAGGTGCGCGAGCATCGGATCCAGCCACTCGGTCAGATTCGGCGCGAACCAGTTGATGACCGGTCCCTCGGGCAGATAGGCGAGATAGCGCTTGATCTTGGGCAGCTGGCGGTACAGCACCAGGCCCGCACCGACGATCTCGCCGGACCTGTCGTCGAACCATCCGAGGCTCTCGGAGCGCCACTCCGCCTTGACATCTGCCCAGGCGGGGACCTGCATGTGGCTGGCCGCGGGCAGGCTCTGGATGTACGCCAGATGCTGCTCGCGGCTGATGGTCCTCAGGGTCAGGCTCATTCGGGGCGCTCCTCGGCTGGTGTGTCCCCATGGGTACAGGGGCTCCGGCTCTCGCGCCGAAGCCTACTGCGCCCTGCGAGCGCCCCGTCTGGCCGTATGCGTCCCGGGCCCCGGCCGGTGTGTGGCCGGGGCCCCTCGACACGTGTCCGGAGCCGCCCTCAGCCGATGACGCCGCCGAAGAGGCCGCCGTGCGCCATGCCGAGGAGGAAGCCGACGGCGGAGGCACCCAGACCGACGATCAGTGCGAACCGTTCCCGGGTGGTCTCGGAGACGAACTGTCCGTACGCGCCGGTGATGATGCCGATCAGCCCCGCCCACGAACTGAGCAGATGGAGACTGTGGAACATCGCGGAGACGAAGGCCGTGACTCCGAGGACCGCCGTCACGGCGACCAGCGTGTGCTGGAGCGGATGGGGCTTGTGGTCGGTGGCGAAGAGAGAGCCGGCGGTGTTGGGTCGCAATGTCTGTGCCATCTGGCACCTCCTGCGGAAGGTGGCGCATCGTAGCGCCATACACACCCGATGGGTACAGACTGACGGTCACCGGGCCCTGATTTCAACCGGAAGCCGGTGAGCGGGTAGTCTGTAGCGTCTGCACCGGTGTCTGCCCAGGCCACGGCACGGTCCCTCGCTCAGTTCGCTGATCGGCGGCCCGATTGTCAGTGGCTGCCGATACCGTTGCGAACGCATCACAACCCTCCTGCCACGGAACGACCGTGGCCGCTGAGTCCAAAGGAGGTGGGTTACACATGCGTCACTACGAAGTCATGGTCATCCTCGACCCCGATCTCGAAGAGCGTGCTGTCTCGCCGCTGATCGAGAACTTCCTCTCCGTCGTCCGTGAGGCGAACGGAAAGGTCGAGAAGGTCGACACCTGGGGCCGTCGTCGTCTCGCGTACGAGATCAAGAAGAAGCCCGAGGGCATCTACTCGGTCATCGACCTGCAGGCCGAGCCTGCGGTCGTCAAGGAGCTCGACCGCCAGATGAACCTGAACGAGTCGGTCCTCCGGACCAAGGTCCTCCGTCCCGAGACCCACTGAGCTTTCCAGCTCAGCTGAGCTCGGGCATCGAGTAGCAGCACCAAGCAGCCAGCAGCAAACCCGCCGAGAGGTTCCCCCATGGCAGGCGAGACCGTCATCACGGTCGTCGGCAATCTTGTCGACGACCCCGAGCTGCGCTTCACCCCGTCCGGTGCGGCGGTCGCGAAGTTCCGTGTCGCGTCCACTCCCCGCACCTTCGACCGTCAGACGAACGAGTGGAAGGACGGCGAAAGCCTGTTCCTGACCTGCTCGGTCTGGCGTCAGGCGGCGGAGAACGTCGCGGAGTCGCTCCAGCGAGGCATGCGCGTCATCGTGCAGGGCCGGCTGAAGCAGCGGTCCTACGAGGACCGTGAGGGCGTCAAGCGCACGGTCTACGAGCTGGACGTCGAGGAAGTCGGCGCCAGCCTGAAGACCGCCACGGCCAAGGTCACCAAGACCACCGGCCGAGGTGGCCAGGGCGGTTACAGCGGCGGAGGCGGCGGTGGCGGCGGCCAGCAGGGCGGCAGCTGGGGCGGAGGCTCCGGCGGCGGTCAGCAGCAGGGTGGCGGCGGTGCTCCCGCCGACGATCCCTGGGCGACCAGCGCTCCTGCGGGCGGCGGCAACCAGGCCGGCGGCAGCGGTGGCGGCGGCGGTGGCTGGGGTGGAAACTCCGGCGGCTCCGGCGGTTCCGGTGGCGGCTACTCGGACGAGCCCCCCTTCTAGGCCCAGGGCCGAAGAGGGTGGGTCGTACCCACACTTCTTGATCAAACAGGAGAGACACACATGGCGAAGCCGCCTGTGCGCAAGCCTAAGAAGAAGGTCTGCGCATTCTGCAAGGACAAGGTCACGTACGTGGACTACAAGGACACGAACATGCTGCGGAAGTTCATTTCCGACCGCGGCAAGATCCGTGCCCGCCGCGTGACCGGCAACTGCACTCAGCACCAGCGTGACGTCGCCACGGCCGTGAAGAACAGCCGTGAGATGGCGCTGCTGCCCTACACCTCCACCGCGCGATAAGGGAAGGGTGACCGAAACATGAAGATCATCCTCACCCACGAGGTCTCCGGCCTCGGTGCCGCGGGCGACGTCGTCGACGTCAAGGACGGCTACGCTCGCAACTACCTGATCCCGCGGAGCTTTGCCATCCGCTGGACCAAGGGCGGCGAGAAGGACGTCGAGCAGATCCGTCGTGCTCGCAAGATCCACGAGATCGCGACGATCGAGCAGGCCAACGAGATCAAGGCGCGCCTTGAGGGCGTCAAGGTCCGCCTGGCCGTCCGCTCCGGCGACGCCGGCCGTCTCTTCGGTTCCGTCACCCCGGCCGACGTCGCTTCGGCGATCAAGGCTTCCGGTGGCCCCGAGGTCGACAAGCGCCGCATCGAGCTGGGCTCGCCGATCAAGACGCTGGGCGCTCACGAGACGTCCGTGCGTCTGCACCCCGAGGTGGCCGCCAAGGTCAGCATCGAGGTAGTCGCAGCCTGACCGCTGCGCTCAGCAGAGCTGAAAGAAGGGCCGCACCCCGCGTGGGTGCGGCCCTTCTTGCTGTCCTGTCCTGCCGCTACGAGCCGATCTCGTTCCGGGTTGACCAATGCCTTGTTTCACGTGAAACGAGGAGTTCCTTCGTTTCACGTGAAACAAGAACGTCCCCGTTTCACGTGAAACAGTCAGCGCGTAGCGCCCGTGACGATCCAGCGGCCCGAGCGGGTGCGCAGCCACAGGGTGAGCATGCGCACGGTCATCATGAGGGTCATCGCCGCCCACACAGCGGTGAGGCCGCCACCGAGGGTGGGGATGAGCAGCGCCACCGGAGCGAACACCGCCAGGACGAGCACCATGGCCCGCGCCAGGTAGGGGCCGTCCCCCGCACCCATCAGTACGCCGTCCAGGACGAAGACGATGCCGCAGATCGGCTGGGAGAGCGCCACCATGAGCAGGGCGGGCAGCGCGATGTCATGGACGGCCGAGTCACTGGTGAACAGCGGGAGGAAGAGGGGGCGGCAGGCGATCACCAGGCCCCCGAGTACGACCCCGACGGCGATGCCCCACTCCACCATGCGTCGGCAGGCTTCACGGGCTCCCTGGGTGTCGCCCGCACCGAGATAGCGCCCGATGATGGCTTGCCCCGCGATGGCGATGGCGTCGAGCGCGAAGGCGAGCAGGCTCCACAGGGACAGGATGATCTGGTGGGCCGCGAGGTCGGCGTCTCCGAGGCGTGCGGCGACGGCGGTGGCGATCATCAGCACCGCTCGCAGGGAGAGGGTGCGGACGAGCAGTGGTGCACCGGCCTGGGCGCAGGCGCGTATCCCGGCGGCGTCGGGCCGCAGGGAGGCGCCGTGCTTGCGCGCACCGCGGACCACCACGAAGAGGTAGGCGGCGGCCATCCCGAACTGGGCGATGACGGTGCCCCAGGCCGATCCGGCGATGCCGAGGTCCGCGCCGTAGACGAGACCCGCGTTCAGAGCGGCGTTGGCGACGAAGCCGGCGATGGCCACATAGAGCGGTGTCCGTGTGTTCTGCAGACCCCGCAGCACGCCGGTGGCGGCGAGCACGACGAGCATCGCGGGGATGCCGAGTGCTGAGATACGCAGATACGTGATGGCGTAGGGCGCGGCGGTGTCCGAGGTCCCGAAGAGTTCCACCAGCGCGGGTGCGGTGGGCAGGAAGACGGCGATGACAGCGATACCGAGCAGCAGGGCGAGCCAGATGCCGTCCATCCCCTGGCGGATGGCGGCCTGAAGGTCGCCCGCCCCGACTCGTCGGGCGACGGCGGCCGTGGTGGCGTACGCGAGGAAGACGAAGATGCTCACGGCCGTGGTGAGGAGAGCGGAGGCGACTCCGAGACCGGCGAGTTGGGCGGTGCCGAGATGGCCGACGATGGCGGTGTCGGCCATGAGGAAAAGAGGCTCGGCGATGAGCGCGCCGAAGGCCGGAACGGCCAGCGCGACGATCTCTCGGTCGTGCCGTCGCCGGGGGGCCCTGGGGGCTGCTGGAGCCTGTGTCATGCACATCAATCTAATCTTCCACAGGTAAGAGATGCAACTATCCTGTGACCCTTACTGGCAAACTCGTGCGACGTACCACCGCACGCCATTCGCATCGATCTTGGCCCGAGTCGGAAAGTTTTTCTTCTGCACAGCCGGTGGATGGGGTACGTGCAGGTCAGAGCCGGTGTGGAAAACAGGCTGAGTGCTTGTTCACAGGCCTGTCCACCGGGTCGTGCACAGGTTTTGCGGAGTTCTCCACAGCATCGGGGCCGTCGTCCACATGGCCTGTGGATAACCAGATTGGCTGACGGTGCCCGCGGGCCTACCGTGGTGCGGCACCCTCTCCCTCCTCCGTCTTCGGAAACCTCGCAAAACCGACGCGTCAGAACCGGAGTTGGGCGTCTTATTTGTCAGTGTCGTGCCGTAGGAATAAAGGGCACGGCGAGGTCCGCTCGGCGGACGGGAGGAGGTGGCCCGGTGAGTATTTCCGAGCCCTTGGACGACCCGTGGGCCGACAGCGGTCCCAGTGACCGTCTGCCCGCCTCCCGACAGCGCCGCGACGGTGGCGGCCGGAACAGGGAGGACCAGCACGACCGCGGTTCGGACAGCGGTGGCTGGGACGGCGGGGGTTCGTCCTTCGAGCGGGTGCCGCCACAGGACCTGGACGCGGAGCAGTCCGTCCTCGGCGGCATGCTGCTCTCGAAGGACGCCATCGCCGACGTGGTCGAGGTGCTCAAGGGCCACGACTTCTACCGGCCGGCGCACGAGACCGTCTACGGCGCGATCCTCGACCTCTACGCCAAGGGCGAGCCGGCCGACCCGATCACGGTCGCCGCCGAACTCACCAAGCGCGGCGAGATCACCAAGGTCGGCGGCGCGTCGTATCTGCACACCCTGGTCCAGACGGTCCCGACGGCGGCCAACGCCGAGTACTACGCGGAGATCGTCCACGAGCGCGCGGTCCTGCGCCGCCTGGTCGAGGCCGGTACGCGCATCACGCAGATGGGTTACGCGGCCGACGGCGACGTGGACGAGATCGTCAACAGCGCCCAGGCCGAGATCTACGCGGTCACCGAGCAGCGCACGACCGAGGACTATCTGCCGCTCGGCGACATCATGGAGGGCGCGCTCGACGAGATCGAGGCGATCGGTTCGCGGTCGGGGGAGATGACCGGTGTGCCGACCGGCTTCACCGACCTCGACCAGCTCACGAACGGGCTGCACCCCGGTCAGATGATCATCATCGCGGCCCGTCCCGCGATGGGTAAGTCGACGCTGGCGCTGGACTTCGCCCGAGCCTGCTCGATCAAGCACAACATGCCGAGCGTGATCTTCTCGCTCGAAATGGGCCGCAACGAGATCGCCATGCGTCTGCTGTCCGCCGAGGCGCGTGTGGCCCTGCACCACATGCGTTCCGGCACGATGACCGACGAGGACTGGACCCGGCTCGCCCGCCGGATGCCGGACGTCTCGGCCGCTCCCCTCTACATCGACGACTCCCCGAACCTGTCGATGATGGAGATCCGGGCCAAGTGCCGCCGTCTCAAGCAGCGTGCCGATCTGAAGCTCGTGATCATCGACTATCTGCAGCTGATGCAGTCGGGTGGCAAGGGACGCTCCGAGAGCAGGCAGCAGGAAGTCTCGGACATGTCGCGAAACCTGAAGCTGCTGGCCAAGGAGCTGGAGCTGCCCGTCATCGCGCTGTCCCAGCTGAACCGTGGTCCCGAGCAGCGCACGGACAAGAAGCCCATGGTCTCCGACCTCCGTGAATCCGGCTCGATCGAGCAGGACGCGGACATGGTGATCCTCTTGCACCGCGAGGACGCCTACGAGAAGGAGTCACCGCGCGCGGGCGAGGCGGACATCATCGTGGGCAAGCACCGTAACGGCCCGACGGCCACCATCACGGTCGCCTTCCAGGGCCACTACTCCCGGTTCGTGGACATGGCACAGACCTGATCTCTCCCCGGGAGCCACCGGGCCGGGGCCAAATGCGCTCGACGCGGGACGTCGGGGCAGGTGGACTGGGGCCATGACGACGACTTCCGCCGAAGAACTGCTGCCTGCCACGCGCCGGGCCCTGCTGCACAGAATCGCCACCGCCCAGGCGCGGGGGCGTGCGCCGTCGTTGGTCGCGGCGGTGGTGCGGGGCGGCGAGACGGTCTGGCACGGGTCCCGTACCTCGGTGGACGGGCACGGACCCGACGAGAACGTGCAGTACCGCATCGGCTCGATCACCAAGACGTTCACGGCCGTCCTGGTCCTGCGGCTGCGGGACGAGGGTCTGCTCGACCTGGGTGATCCGCTGGAGAAGCATCTCCCGGGCACCGGCGCGGGGGAGGCGACGATCGCCGAGTTCCTCGCGCACACAGCCGGGTTGGCCGCCGAGTCGCCCGGCCCCTGGTGGGAGCGCACCCCCGGGTCGCTGCGTCCCGAACTCGCCGACGTCCTGGGCGAGCAGCCGCACCGGCATCCGGTCGGCCGGCGGTTCCACTACTCGAACCCCGGCTACACCCTGCTGGGCGCGCTGATCGAGGAACTGCGGGGCGCTCCCTGGGAGGAGGTCCTGCGCAGCGAGGTGCTCGAACCGCTGGGACTGCACCGGACGAGCGGACAGCCGCAGGCGCCTCATGCGGGCGGCTGGGCCGTGCACCCCTGGGCGGACGTCATGCTTCCCGAGCCGGTCGAGGACCTGGGGCTGATGGCGCCGGCCGGTCAGCTCTGGTCGACCAGCGGCGATCTGGCGCGCTTCGCGGTCTTCCTGGCGCGGGGCGATGACCGGGTGCTGAGCGCGGAGTCCGTACGGGAGATGCGTACGCCCGCCGCGCCCGCAGAACCGGAGGAGGTGGCGGCCGGGGCCGCGTACGGGCTCGGTCTGCAGGTTCAGTATCGGAACGGCCGGACTCTGGTGGGGCACGGCGGTTCGCTGCCGGGCTTTGTCGCCGGGCTCATGATCAGCGTCGAGGACGATATCGCCGCCGTCGTGCTCGCGAACTGCACCTCGGGTCCACCGGCGGCGACGGTCGCCGCCGACCTCGTGCGTATCGTCGCGGAGGCCGAACCCCGGATTCCCGAGCCGTGGCGGCCACTGCCCGAAGTCGACGGGGCCGTACTGGAGTTGGCCGGACCCTGGTACTGGGGGACGCACGCTTTCGCGCTGCGCCTCACCTCCGACGGGGGCGTGACGCTCGGGCCCCTGGCGGGCAACGGCCGGCGCTCGCGTTTCCGCGCGGAGGACGACGGGACCTGGACCGGGCTCGACGGCTACTACGCCGGTGAGCTTCTACGGGCCGTTGAGGGGCCTGGCGGGTCGGTGACCCACCTGGACCTCGGCTCGTTCGTGTTCACCCGTCAGCCGTACGGTGAGGGCGCTCCCGTCCCGGGTGGAGTGGACCCTGAGGGGTGGCGCGGCATCAAGTAGCCGCCATTCCGGCTGTGCCGCATGGATGTGTCATGCCGGGGGCGTCCTGTTTCACGTGAAACAGGACGCCCCCGGCATGCCCGTGCATTTTGGGTGTCAATTCCCCGGTTTAGGGGGAGGGGGCGATATGGAGGCGGGTGGAACCGACAGGGCGC